>NZ_JARAVK010000472.1:0-3588 GCF_033792765.1 Streptomyces sp. PA03-6a
TCAGCCGGTGGCCGTTTGTCTATGCGGGCACCAACCCAGACGCCGGAGCAAACCCCCGCATCAGGTCCAACCCGCTACACCACTTCCAAGGACGCAACCACCTCAACTGCCAGCCGTAGCCACCTGACCAGCGACTCCGGAAGGGGGAGGCTCGATCAGCCTCGGCATTGACCCCGTCCATATCGCCGCCGCTGGTGCCGAAAGGGTCGACAGCGACTTCCTTCCTGCTGGGCAGCAACGGTGGGACACCAGGGAGTATCGGGACCTGCGCCTCGTTACCGTCGAGCGGAGAGTGGTATGGACCACCGTCCGTCCGGGATGCGTGAGGTCGGGGGTGGGCGTAGGCACAGAGATCTCCGGCACCAAGGCGGCCAGTAATTGCTGCGTGAGACCTTTGTGACGCCGACGATACCCGCCGATACCAACCCGGTTGCGTGGGCGCACAAGCCGGCGCGGAGAGCACTGGGCGGCGCAGCGCTTCTTCGGTGGCCTATGCCCGTGAGAGCCGTCAAGGTTCCTGGAGGTGGCTGTGGCGCCGCGTTCGAAGTCGGTTCCCTTCTCACCAGCGTGCAGCCACGCCCCGCACTTGTCCTCGACCACGGCGATCTGGCACCGGGACCATACGCCGGCGTCTCTACCGGCCGTGGACTCGACTAATTATTCCGTAGACAACCATGAAATATTGTGTCTATTCGCGGCATATGTCTTCGATCTCGGAATCGATGCCGAATCGTTGGCGTCATGAAAACGGGGCCTCGGATTAGGGGTGCTGAGCTCTTTGGCCACTCACGCCGTGAACGCGGCGGGCATACCCGGCATTGGCCCTTTCGGCGTCAGTCTCGCCGCCCCAAATACCGAACTCACCGGTTTCCCTGGCCCAATCGCGACAGGAAATTCGCACTGGACAAGTTGCGCACAAGGCGCGTGCTTCCGAAATTCTAGTTCGCCCCGGAGAGTTGCTATTGCTAAAAGCATCGCCTGGCGGGTGGAACAGGTATGGGCGCGCTGAACACGGAACTATGACCGGGAAGTCGATAAGGAAATGCGGGGGCGAAATGACAGGAGCCGAGGACACGTCGTCCTTCTCTCTCATAGACCGAACATGCTTCCCCGAATTATATGCAATCCACGATCTTCATTACCTCAATTTGGCCTCAAATCTGACATCGCCTCTGAAGAGTCCGCCGCCTCGCACGTGGACTCCCGGAAGTGATCAAGGGCGTGCCAATTCGAGAACCAACGAAATTTGCGGAATGGCATCATATGTCCAAATTGGGCGGGATCGCAGGGACTGCGCCTGCGCCACACCTATATGTATTCTCACAAGCTCTACTGGATACGGAAGCTCTGTCGGAAAGCGTCACTGGTCACAGCTTCGAACCACGCACCGCTGTCAATGACTCAACCCGTGCATGCGACGTGCCGTAGCTCCCCGAGCCGCCCCACCCACATCACACGATGATGGCTGCCCCAGCGAAATGTGCACCTATTCGACACCAGCCGCTCCACGACTTGCCGCCGGCAAGGAAACCGTCCGCCGCTTGTTCGCCGAAAATTATGTCCTGGCTCCGCCTGGGTACCAGGCGGAGCCAGGACTGGGGCCATCATTCGAGGCCCGTCTGTTCGTCGTTCTGGCAGTACACGCGAGCGGTCAAAGGTGCCTGTGAATCTCAGTATTTTGACCACTTTTGGTTGCTGGTGCCATAGCAGGTCCACAACTGGAGCTTGCTGCCGTTTGCGGTGCCCTTGTCGACGACGTCAATGCACTTGTCCGCATGGTGGTTCACCAGGTCATACGCAGAGTTGAGGCTGATCTGCTGGGCCCAGCTACCGTTGCACCTGGCGAGCTGAATGGGCGTGCCGTTGCCGGTCCCTGCTCCCGCCAAGTCCATACACATGCCGAGCGCACGCACGGTGCCGTCAGAGCGGAAGTCCCATTTCTGCCAGGCGTGGCCGTCGCAGTCGCGGATCTCCAATCGCCTCCCGTCGTGCCCGACGCCGTCTTGCGCACCGGTGACGGTGATGCAACGGTTGCTCTGATGGCCGCGGATCCTGATGCCAGGAACGGTGACGACCTGCTGCTTTGTGGGACCGGGCGTGGGCCGCGCTGTCGCACCGCTCGCTTGCGAAGTCGTCTTCGATCCTGAATCAATCCTGCTGCCTGAGGACGGGGTTCCGCCATTGCTGCGGCCACTACCATCGGCAACGTTGCGGCCGCCGACACTCTCGCTGTTAGTACTCCCAATTGACCGGTCGGCGTTCTCCTCTCCTCCGATTACCTTCACTGAAGCGCCGTCATCTTGCCCTCGTGACCTCGTGTCAGGCGAGAGCTTCGGCACCCGGCTAGGCGTTGTGGTGGTCTCTTGTGTGCCGGGCGAGGGAGGTGAAACTCGTGTTGCGGGGGCAGTGGAAGCGACCGCTGCAACCGCGTTGCCGTCGACGCTTGGCCCGGGAAATACCCCGAGCTGCGCGAGTACGGGAACAATCAATATGGTGCATCCCACGACCGTAGACGTGGCGACCACCACGTTCAATGCCTTTCGATCCGAGAGCATCCACCGTCGGTGCAGGGCTGGGTCTCGGGCGAAAGTATCCGAAAATCGGGGCGATGCCCCCTCGAATTCTTCGGGTTCCCGGGGTTCGGGATGGGGAGGCACGTGGTCTCCTGTTGGTTCGGGAATCTGCCGGGGGAACGTAGGATGTATGCCCTACGTCGTATTCCTCAGGACGGACATAGTTCTGCCTGCAGAAAATCGATCAACGGATGACGCTGGTGTAACGCGAGATTTGGTCAAGACTCGCACTCAACGCAGTGGTCCAGATTCTAATCTATGTTTCGTGGGAGTCCGCAGGTCGAGGCCCAGACTCTTGTTGGTCACGGCAGCAGTCCAGCCGGCCAGTGAAATGTCGCGTCACCACCCGCTGTGCAGAACCGGGGAAACCCTGCTCCCCCGGTGGGGGATGACAGGGTTTCCTTTGCGATCGTGAGAACTCCCCTAGGGCAGTCGGGCTGGACGATCAGCTATCCGGGCAGAAAGCTGTGCGTCCACGATCTCACTCCGCGCGAGTAGCATTCTCGCAGGCGATACCCATCTTTCTATTGAACTTTGGCGTCGCACTTTGGGATATGTGTGCTTCAGGTGGTGCCTCCCTGCGTTGGGCACCAGCTCACCACTGTGGCCAAGTTCGTGTCCAAGGCCAGGGCGGCTCTCATCGGCCATGTCACGGGCCGCATCCGGACCCTGATCGGTCGCAAGCTCTCGGCGCCGACGTCGTGGATCGTGAGTGGTGTCGAGCTAGGCATCGCCGATGCGGCGGGCTTCGAGACCACAGTGGCTAGCCGTAGGGGGCCATGCTTGCCGAGCGATAATGAATCGCTCCGGGTTCGGTGCAGAGCGCTGAGCCTTGGAAGGATGCGCTCATGCCGGCGCAGAGGAAGTACCCAGCGGAGCTGATCGAGCGGGCCGTGCGGATGGTCGCTGAGAAGCAGGGGCAGTCTCCGGGGCGGTCGGGGATCATCCGGGAGGTCGGAGATCTTCTCGGGATTCATCCCGAGGCCCTGCGGCACTGGGTGAAGAAGGCCGAGGC
>NZ_JARAVK010000473.1:0-3560 GCF_033792765.1 Streptomyces sp. PA03-6a
GGGGGTGGCGGTCGCCGTCGGGCTCACGGTGGTGGTGGGGCGCCCGCTGGGGGAGGCGGTCACGCCGTCGTCGACGGAGCACTTCACGTCGTTGATCCGGCAGTTGACCGGATCGCCCGCCTTCGCCGCGGACTTCGTCACGAAGCCGACCTCGGCCGTCTTCCCCGCGGCGATGTCCTTGTTCCAGCTCGCGGGGCGCACGGTCACGTGCTGCCCGGACGCCGTGTAAGTGGCATTCCAGAGCGAGCTGATGCTCGTGCCCGCGGGCAGGTCGAACGTCAGCGTCCAGTCGGACAGTGTCCCGTTCGAGGAATTGGTGATCTCGTACCGGCCGGTGTACCCGGTGCTCCAGTCGCTGGTCTTGCTGTACGCGGCACCGACGGTGGCGGCCTGGGCCGAGCCCGCGAGCGCGAAGGCCCCGGCCGCGACGACCGCGCCCGCGGTCACGCCCCCGAGGAGGGCGACCTTGCGGGTGGGACGACGACGATGTGAGTTCCTCATGAGGCCGCACGCTAGCGATGCCGATTCGGACAAATGCCCAGATCCGTGCGGGCGTTCGACTTCTTATGGCGCGCTTAAGGGAGCCATCGGGGCCGGTTAAAGGTTCAGACCTCTGCGGGCGGCGCGGTGCTGCCCGTGGCGGGTCGGTCGGCCGGTCCCCGCCGCCCGGGGCCGGCGGCCATTGTCAAGCCCCGAAATCCAGGGGCATGACGCGGGGCACGTGGCCGGGGTTAATGGAGACATGGGTTCACGCAGGGCCGGGAATTCGCAGTGAAATTCCGGACAGGACCGTTCGCCGTACATACCTCCCCGTAATTCCTCACGCAAGGAGAACCCCGATGACTCGCACACGACGTCTGGTAGTCCTCACCGCTTCCGCCGCGCTGGCCGCGGGAGGTGCCCTGATCCCGACCACGGCGTTCGCCGCCCCGGCCTCGGCGCAGGCCGGCTCCGCGGTGACGCAGACCTCCCAGCAGCGGGCCGGCGCCGTCAGCGGCTACGTCAGTGACGACTACTGCTATTCCGGGGAGGACGCATAGTATTACTACTACGAGGCCTGCGACATTTATTGGGGTTGAACGGACCGGATATCGCGGGATCCGATCCGAATACCGGCCGGGTGGCGAGAGCCATCCGGCCTCGGTCGTTCAGGGCCCCGTGGCCGCGGCGGTCCGCTTCAGCCGCCTGCGGCGCACCACGCGGTGGTTCCGCTTGCCGCCCGCGGCGAGCGGCCGCAGCGCGATCCACACCCGGATCTCCGCGCCGCCCAGCATCGAGGAGCCGAGCCGGACGTCGCCCCCGGTGGATTCCGCGAGGCGCCGTACGATGTCCAGCCCGAGGCCCGTGGAACCGTCGCCGCCCGCGCCCTGGCCGCGTCGCAGTGCGGCCGCCGGGTCCTTGATGCCCGGGCCTGCGTCGGAGACCAGCACGATCACCGCCTCCTGGCTGCTGTGCACGTCCACCGCGAAGGCCGTGCCCTCGGGGGTGTGCCGGAAGACGTTGCCGAGCATGGCGTCCAGCGACGCCACCAGTTCGGCCCGCGCCACCGGTACCCGCACCGGGCGTTCGACGCCCGCGGTGCTCACCTCGCGGCCCTGGTCCTCGGCGAGCGCCGACCAGAAGGCCATCCGCTCCCGGATCACCTCGGCCGCGTCGCAGCCCACCGCGACCGGCTGGCTCTGCGCCTGCTGGGCCCGTGCGGTGCGGATGATCTGGTCCACCTCGCGCTCCAGCTGCGCCACCGCGTGCCGGGTCTGCTCTCCGGCGGGGCCGTCGCCGAGCGAGGCCGCGTTGAGCCGCAGCACGGTCAGCGGGGTCCGCAGCCGGTGCGACAGGTCGGCGGCCAGCTCCCGTTCGTTGGCGAGCAGTTGCACCACCTGGTCCGCCATCGCGTTGAACGCCACGGCGGCGGACCGCAGTTCGGCCGGGCCGTCCTCCGGGACGCGTACGGTCAGGTCCCCGCGCCCCAGGCCGTGCGCGGCCTCCGCGAGCCGCTCGGCCGGACGCACCAGGCGCGTGCCGAGCCGGTCCGCCACGGCCACCGCGCCGACGATCAGGCCCACGCCGACCAGCGCCAGCACCGCCCAGGCGGCGGTGACCCCGCGGCTGACCTCGCCGTCCGGCACGAACACCTCGACCACCGCAACCGAGCCAGAACCGACCGCGGTCGGCTGGAGCAGGGCGTAGCCCCCGGTCACCGGGACGGTGGAGGCCCGGCCCAGTTCCGACGCCCGGTCCAGGTCGGCGTCCGGGGCGTGCGGGTCGCCGATCTCCACCCCCGCCGTGCCCTCCGTCGCCGGCACCCGCACCGCGATCCGGCCGTCTGCGCCCGCCTGCGTCGAGGCCACCGCCCGCTCCAGCTGGGTGCGGTCGGTGGTGATCGCCAGCGCCGGCCCTATGGCCGCGGCCTGCCGCTCCGCGTTGCCGAGCGCCCGGTCCCGGGCCATCTCCTTGACGGTGAGCGCCAGCGGCACCGCGAAGGCGACGACGACCATGGCCGTCACCGCGACGCAGACCTTGACCAGCGCCCACCTCACCGCGGTGGCTCCAGCTTCACGCCCACCCCGCGCAGGGTGTGCAGGTAGCGCGGCCGGGCCGCCGTCTCCCCCAGCTTGCGCCGCAGCCACGACAGATGGACGTCGATGGTCTGGTCGTCGCCGTACGACTGCTGCCACACCTCCGACAGCAGCTCGCGCCGTGCCACCACCACGCCCGGCCGGGCCGCCAGGAAGGACAGCAGGTCGAACTCACGGCGGGTCAGGTCCAGCGGCGCCCCGTCCAGGAGGGCCTGGCGGCGCAGGACGTCGATCTGCAGCCCGCCCACCCGCAGCACGCGGTCCGCCTCCGCCGACCGCGAGCGGCGCAGCACCGCCGCCATGCGCGCCGACAGGTGCTCGACCGAGAACGGCTTGATGAGGTAGTCGTCGGCACCCGCGTTGAGCAGCCGCACGATCTCCGACTCGTCGTCCCGCGCCGTCGCGATGATCACCGGCACGTCCGTGATGCCGCGCAGCATCTTCAGCGCCTCGGCCCCGTCCAGGTCCGGCAGGCCGAGGTCCAGGATCACCACGTCGAAGCCGACCTGCGCGACCTCCCGCAGCGCCTCCAGGGCCGTGCCCACGCTCCGTACGGTGTGCGCGGCCTCGGTGAGGTGCCGGATGAGGGCGGAGCGCACGAACTGGTCGTCCTCGACCACGAGCACACTTGCCATGGCCCGCAACTTAGCCCATGAGGGGGATGCCGGGTGGGCGCGAGCACGTCAGAACGTGAAGCGCAACCCCCGGCTCCTTCCGGCGGGTGCGTCCGGCACTATGGGCGGATGCGAAAAGGACTGGCGCACGCCGGAGCGTGGACGCTCGCCACGAGCGCCGCCGTCGCACTGTCGTGGTTCGGCGTCCACCACGTGCTGGCGGGCACGGCCTACGACCCGCCGCGGGCCCTGCCGATCTCCGAGCCGGTCTCCGACAAGGTCCCCGCCCCCACGCAGTCCCGGGACGGCGGAGCCACCCACCGCGCGGCCGGGCCCACGGCCACCGGCCCGGCCGCGCGGTGGGTGGCTC
>NZ_JARAVK010000474.1:0-1745 GCF_033792765.1 Streptomyces sp. PA03-6a
CCTACACCCTTACCCCGGGACAACCACCGCCCGGGCTGGACTACCTTCCTGCGTCACCCCATCGCTCACCTACTACTGGATAGGTTCAGCGGCTCCACCACTCCCCATCACTCCGAAGAGATCAAGGGCGGCTTCACGGCCTTAGCATCACCAGATTCAGCGCTGGCGCTTCAAAGCGGGTACCGGAATATCAACCGGTTGTCCATCGACTACGCCTGTCGGCCTCGCCTTAGGTCCCGACTTACCCTGGGCAGATCAGCTTGACCCAGGAACCCTTAGTCAATCGGCGCAAGAGTTTCCCACTCTTGTATCGCTACTCATGCCTGCATTCTCACTCGTGAACCGTCCACGACTCCCTTACAGGGCCGCTTCACCCGGCACACGACGCTCCCCTACCCATCACAGCCTCCGTTGGGAGTATTGCTGCAATGACACGACTTCGGCGGTACGCTTGAGCCCCGCT
The DNA here is from genome assembly GCF_033792765.1 of Streptomyces sp. PA03-6a. Classification (NCBI taxonomy): domain Bacteria; kingdom Bacillati; phylum Actinomycetota; class Actinomycetes; order Kitasatosporales; family Streptomycetaceae; genus Streptomyces; species Streptomyces sp. PA03-6a. Next base: position 464 of record NZ_JARAVK010000474.1, read on the forward strand.
ACATTGTCGGCGCGGAATCACTTGACCAGTGAGCTATTACGCACTCTTTCAAGGGTGGCTGCTTCTAAGCCAACCTCCTGGTTGTCTGTGCGACTCCACATCCTTTCCCACTTAGCGTACGCTTAGGGGCCTTAGTCGATGCTCTGGGCTGTTTCCCTCTCGACCACGGAGCTTATCCCCCGCAGTCTCACTGCCGCGCTCTCACTTACCGGCATTCGGAGTTTGGCTAAGGTCAGTAACCCGGTAGGGCCCATCGCCTATCCAGTGCTCTACCTCCGGCAAGAAACACACGACGCTGCACCTAAATGCATTTCGGGGAGAACCAGCTATCACGGAGTTTGATTGGCCTTTCACCCCTAACCACAGGTCATCCCCCAGGTTTTCAACCCTGGTGGGTTCGGTCCTCCACGCGGTCTTACCCACGCTTCAACCTGCCCATGGCTAGATCACTCCGCTTCGGGTCTTGGGCGTGCGACTGAGTCGCCCTATTCGGACTCGCTTTCGCTACGGCTACCCCACACGGGTTAACCTCGCCACACACCGCAAACTCGCAGGCTCATTCTTCAAAAGGCACGCAGTCACGAGACACCAGCAAGCTGATGTCCGACGCTCCCACGGCTTGTAGGCACACGGTTTCAGGTACTATTTCACTCCGCTCCCGCGGTACTTTTCACCATTCCCTCACGGTACTATCCGCTATCGGTCACCAGGGAATATTTAGGCTTAGCGGGTGGTCCCGCCAGATTCACACGGGATTTCTCGGGCCCCGTGCTACTTGGGTGTCGTACAAGCAAGCCGCTAATGTTTCAGCTACGGGGGTCTTACCCTCTACGCCGGACCTTTCGCATGTCCTTCGCCTACATCAACGGTTTCTGACTCGCCCAGCCGCCGGCAGACGACTGAAGTACGATCCCACAACCCCACATGCGCAACCCCTGCCGGGTATCACACGCATACGGTTTGGCCTCATCCGGTTTCGCTCGCCACTACTCCCGGAATCACGGTTGTTTTCTCTTCCTGCGGGTACTGAGATGTTTCACTTCCCCGCGTTCCCTCCACACTGCCTATGTGTTCAGCAGCGGGTGACAGCCCATGACGACTGCCGGGTTTCCCCATTCGGACACCCCCGGATCAAAGCTCGGTTGACAGCTCCCCGGGGCCTATCGTGGCCTCCCACGTCCTTCATCGGTTCCTGGTGCCAAGGCATCCACCGTGCGCCCTTAAAAACTTGGCCACAGATGCTCGCGTCCACTATGCAGTTCTCAAACAACGACCCGTCACC
>NZ_JARAVK010000475.1:0-3443 GCF_033792765.1 Streptomyces sp. PA03-6a
CCGGCCATAGGTCTTCCCCGACGCGTCCGGGTCGGGATCGTAAAGACCCTCGACATCCCAGCCCCGGTTGTCCGGGAACAACGACACCGCGTCCCGGCCTTCGGCCACCAACTCCCACAACTCCTGCGGACTGCCGACCCCACCAGGCAGCCGCACACCCATCCCCACAATCACAACCGGATCGCTGTTGCCATCCACCCCGTGAGGCGGACTCTCCACAAGCGAGTCTGACCCGATAATGATTGACTGCTCTGACCGGCTCAAGGCATGGCTCCTGTCAAGGGAGTACTTGATTTTTTGGGCCCGGACCTGGGGCCTCGTTAAGAAAAAATCACTCTGCGGATCAAAAACATGCTGCAGACGGTGTTCAGCGGAGAAGAACGATGGGCCTGCGTGAGTACGGCTGGGCGCTGCTCGACGTCCGTGCGGGTGCTGCGCCCGACAGCCGCGGAGACGACGCTGCGGAAGGGATTAAGGTGGTCAAAGGGAGATGTTCAATGTGAATTCGGTGATGATTCTTTCCACCTCGTTCTGTCGTTCCTGATGAATCCAGTGACCGGCACCAGTGACGACTTCTACGCCTCGCAGATCGACTACATGATCACGCATGATGGAAGCGAGTCTCGGTATGTCGTAGAACTGAGCAATCGGGTCGCGGTCGCCGATGAGTAAGATGGAAGGAGCGCCCACCACCGCAGTGTTCCACGACTTCGCTATTTCCCAATTTGTGTTCATGTTTCGGTACCAGTTAAGAGGTGTAGTGAAGCCTGTGGACATAAAAATTCGGGTGTAATGTTCGATGTCCTCCGCACTCAGCCATCCGGGAAGCGTGTGAGGGGATGGTCCGCAGATATCGAGGAACTTCTTCCCGGGAGGAAGGACTAGTGAGCTGACGGAAGGGGCATCCCCCGAGAGGCCGTAGAGAACGCGGGTGAAGGTCCTGGCGTAGTCGGCCTCCAACTCACGTGCGGCAGCGGCCCGCTGGAAATAGATCTGGTAGAAGCCCGCGCCGAAGATGGCCCGTACGGCGCTGAGGGGCGGCACTGAGCCGTGACCGACGAATGGCACGCTCAGGGCTGCCACACCGGCCACCTTGGATGGATAGGCCAAGGCCATGTGCCATGCGACGACCGCGCCCCAGTCGTGGCCAACCAAGATTGCCTTTTCTTCCCCCAGCGCCTGTATCAGGGAGGCAATGTCGTCGACCAACTGCGCGATCGTGTAGTCGTCCACGGAGGACGGACGATCGCTCAACCCGTAGCCGCGCTGGTCCGGAGCGACCGCTCGGAAACCTTGAGATGCCAGAACCGGGAGCAGGTGCCGCCAGGAATACGATGTCTCGGGGAATCCGTGCAGGAGGACGATTAGCGGTCCAGTGCCATCCTCGACAACGTTCAATGTGATGCGGCCTGTATTGATCAATCGGTTTTTTTCCATTGTTCTCTCTGGTCTGCGGCGGCTTTGTGGCATTGTCAGGAAACGGCTTCCAATATTTCTTCCCTTCTCAAGAATCCCCCTGAGTAGCGCGGGCCGGTCATATGGTGGCTCAGTCGCTCCCGGACGTCTGGAGCGCCCAACACGTCGGTGCTCTTCTGAAGCAGCGTTGAGATGCTGACGTACGCCCTGCGCAGCACCGGGTCCAGCCGAGCCCCCTTCATTAGCGCCACCGAGGTGGGCCACTCGGGTCCGTTCGGCCGGTACTCTGCGCCTGTGATTTCCCCGCTGATCTCGGCATGCCGGTGGTTGTCGTAGGACAACGCCATGTTGATGTAACTCTTCAATTTCTTTTCGCAGATGTCAGCGTGATGCACTGCTGCGGCAGCCAGGCCTTGCTTGCTTTCTCCGGAAATTACGTCACGTAGAACACATGCCTGCAGTGTCCCGAGAGTGATACCCAGGCCCAGGGTCGGATTCGTTGCCACCATGGCGTCGCCCACGGCCGCGAGCCCGAACACAGTCGGCTTTCCCTCAACCGTGTAACTGCGTTGAACGTGGTCGATGCCGGCCATCGGTATGACGTCTGTAAGCGGCTCTGCATCGAGACAGGGTGCGGCAGCAGGAATGCGACGGGCGAGCGACTCCCACTTTGCATTCTCCCGTATGCCGCGGAGCCGGCGGTCGCGAGCAGCGGTGACCAGCCCTACCCCGACTGTGCGGTTGTCACCAGGCAGCACGAGGGCAGACAGCGTTTCATGCTGAGTCACCAAGTCGGTCAGTCCGTTCGACACGAAGGGGGTGCTCAGCCTGTAGTACCGGCCGTAGTAGATGACTCCTCCGTCCTCCCGGAATTCCGTGGGTGCGACCGGACTGATCGCGCTCACCCACTGCGGGAGCGGGGAGCGGCGGCCGCTGGCGTCTACGACGAGGTCCGCCGCTACCGTCCCCTGGGAGGTATGGACGCCGTGAACACGCGGCACGCCCCTACCGGATTGATCGGCGATCAACCCCGTCACCCGCACGCCGCGGTGGACGTCCAGCCCCATGTGCTCCTGGACGAATCGCGACAGCACCCCTTCGAAGACCGGGCGCCGGACGACGATGGCATCGAACCATTCATCGCCCCGTTCCATGGTCTGGGCGCCTGACGAGGCTCCGTGCAGCAGATTGAAGCGTTGACCGCCGTTCTCGATCAGCGTGTCTGAGAGACCGGGTATCTCGCGGTCGACGACCTCACGCCATTTTGGTTGGATCAGATGTGGCTGACGGAACTGGCTAACGCCTGCTCTTTCCCAGGCCGACCAGTCGGAGTCGGCGTCGAACCGAGGCGTGGCTGCATCCCTGTCCAGGAGCATGACGCTGTGACCGTCGCGGGCCAGAATTGCGCCAGTCATGAGGCCGATTGGTCCGGCACCGATAATCACGATCTTCGGCATTTCAGACTTCCTCACTCATTTTCCCGTTTCCTGTCGGGATGTTTCGTCCGGACGTCAAACGGCAGCAGTGCGTGCCGAGGCGTCTGCATGCTTAGCCGTCATCGTTAAATCCCGGAACTTCTTTCCGTAGATGCGGGAACAGCCATTTTGGCGTCAGTCGGATTCTTCAATTGTGATGGCTGTTCATGCTTCGGGCGCGAAGTCACACCTGAGAAGACTCCCCAAGTTATTGAGCCATGGATGACTACCGTCCCCGGCGGTGGATCGGCCAGCGCGCGCCGTTGAACTTCGCGAGGTCGCCGTATAGACCGCTGTTTTACATGCGAGACGTGAGGATATGAGGTTCGGAAGGTTGCCGCGGGCCGGTTCGGTTGTGCGTTCTGGCGCTCTGGCGTTGTGGTCAGTTGTTGAGTGCGGCGTTGATGAGTTCTTCTTCGCTCATGGTGCGGATATCGGGGGTGGGGGTTTTCTGTGCGGGGGTGGTTTCGTCTGTGAGCCGGAGCAGCGTGTCCAGGATGTTCGCCGTCCGAAGGCGGGCGATGGGGATGCGGGTGAGTGCTTCGCGGAGGG
>NZ_JARAVK010000476.1:0-3425 GCF_033792765.1 Streptomyces sp. PA03-6a
CACACACTGTTCGATGAGAGCACGGCCTTCCCCACCGAACTTGGGGTCGCCGCTTGACCTGCTAACCGCCTGAGGTGTCTATGCGGTCACAGCACTAGCGGTGGTTTGTTGACGGCGGGTCAGGGTTGCAGTAGGCCGATAGCAGAGGAACGTCGCCTCGATGCCTGGGGGCTTGTGATGACCCGTCGTGTGCCGTGTCCGCCCGCACCTGGCCCGCTGGAAGCCTACGCCGCATGCTTCGATGACCTGTTCTCCACACTGGCACAGCGCCGCGGGTTCCGCGAGTACCTGACCGGACTGCTGCTGCCGCGGGACCGTAACAAGACGCTGACCTGCCTCGCAGGCACCGAGCCGGTGGTCGGCGCCCAGCACCCGGCGGTGCAGCGGCTGCAGTTCTTCTTGTCCGAGTCGACCTGGGACCACGAGCGGGTCAACGCCCGCCGGGTCGAGATGCTCCTGGCTGACCCCGCGACCGCGCCGCACGAGGGTGGGGTGCTGGTGATCGACGATTCAGGCGACCGCAAGGACGGCAAGGCCACCGCGCACATCGGCCGTCAGTGGCTGGGCCGGCTGGGCAAGACCGACAACGGAATCGTGACGGTGACCACCTGCTGGGCCGACGAGAACCTCTACTACCCGCTGCACGCCGTGCCCTACAGCCCCGCCCACCACTTCCCCCAAGGCAAGAGCGACCCCGACTTCCGTACGAAGCTGCGGATCGCAGTCGAACTCGCCCGCGCGGCGAAGGCCGCCGGGGTGGCCTTCCGGGCCGTGGCCGCCGACTGCGCCTACGGCGACCAGGACAGCTTCCGCAGACAACTCCACACGGCGGGGTTACCGTTCGTCATGGCCCTCAAACCGAGCCACGGCACCTGGGCCTACGGCAAGGACGCCTACACCCCCGTCGACGCCGCCCGCGCCCTGACCTGGACGGACCCCCAGCATCCCGGCGACTGGACCCCGGTCCCGCGGACCTTCCGCGACGGACACACCGAGACATGGTGGGCCGCCGACGCCCACCTCGGCTGGTGGGACCCCGACGGAAACGTCCGCCTGGTCGTGGCGACCGCGGACCCGGCCACCCTGCCCGCGCAGGCCACCTGGTACCTGGCCACCGATCTCCCCCGTCCCGGCGGCCCCCGCGAGTCCGACAGCCCCGAACCCAGCGCCGACCTGCACGAAGTCGTGAGGGTCTACGGCATCCGGCACTGGATCGAGCAGAGCTACAAACAGATCAAGGACGAACTCGGCTGGGCCGACTTCCAGGTCCGCTCCGACACCGCCATCCGCCGTCACCAGACCCTGGTCACCTGCGCCTTTTCGTTCTGCTGGGACGCCTGGTTCAGCCCACCACTCGAGGTTTCGCTCGGAACCGCGCTACCGGAGCCGCCCGAGGAACTGGGCCGGCTCGAGAGGGGGATCAAGCGGATCCCACCAGCCACACCCGGCCAGCTGGCCCAAGGCGATACGAGCGGTCCGGGCCTGGCTTGCCCCCTGGACTGCCCTCCAACGCTGCTGGAGGGCATGGACCAACGCGCCTCCACCACCTGAACTCCAAGCCCTGATCACCGCCGTCGGCGCAGGCCACCCCCTTGATCTCTACTCCCCGGTCTAACAAACCACCGCTAGCCGCCGACGGATTCCCCGTCACCGACGACCTCCTCGCCCGCCTGTCCCCGCTCCAGTACGACCACATCAACTTCCTCGGCCGCTACGCCTTCACCACCCCGAAGGCGCCCGGCACGCGGAAGCTGCGGGAGCCGGCCGGGTCTGTCCATTGAACGGTGTAACTCGGGTGGTGTGGGTTATCGGCGGCCGGCGGTGAGTCGGCCGTCGAAGGCGATGTCGAAGGCCTGGAGTGCGGGTTTCCAGCGCATGGTCCAGCGTTTGCGGCCGGTGCCGGTGGGGTCGAGGCTCATGACGGCCATGTAGACGCATTTCAGCGCGGCGGCCTCGTTAGGGAAGTGTCCGCGGGCGCGGACGGCTTTGCGTATGCGGGCGTTGACCGACTCAATGGCGTTGGTGGTGCAGACGACGCGTCGGATCTCGGTGTCGAACTGGAGGAACGGTACGAACTCGGCCCAGGAGTGCTCCCAGAGCCGCACGATCGCTGGATACTTGGCACCCCATTGCTCCTGGAAGTCCAGGAAGCGGTCCTCGGCGGCCTTCGCGGTTGGTGCGGTGTAGATGGGCTTGAGCGCGCGGGAGATCTTGTCCCAGTCCTGGCGGCCTGCGTAGCGGAACGAGGCCCGGATCAGGTGGACGACGCAGGTCTGGGTGACCGCCTGCGGCCAGACGGTGCCGATCGCGTCGGGCAGGCCTTTGAGTCCGTCGCAGACGACCATGCACACGTCCTCGACGCCGCGGTTCTTGATCTCGGTGAGGACCTGGAGCCAGTACTTGGCGCCTTCGCCGCCGTCGCCGGCCCATAGGCCGAGGATGTCGCGGGTCCCGTCGACGGTGACCGCAAGTGCGACGTAGATCGGGCGGTTGGCGACCTGGCCGTCGCGGACCTCCACGTGCACGCAGTCGATGAAGATCACCGGATAGACCGGGTCCAGCGGCCGGTTCTGCCATTCGGCCATGCCGTCCATGACCTTGTCGGTGATGGTCGAAATGGTCTGCTTGGACACGCTCGCGCCGTATACCTCGGCCAGGTGCGCGGAGATGTCGCCGTGCGTCAGGCCGCGCGCGGACAGCGACAGGACCATCTCGTCGACGCCGGTCAGCCGCCGCTGGCGTTTCTTGACGATCTGCGGTTCGAAGCTGCCGTCGCGGTCGCGCGGGACCGCGATCTCGACAGGTCCGACATCGGTCAGCACGGTCTTGGACCGCACCCCGTTGCGGGAATTCCCGCTGCCAGCGCCGGCCGGGTCGTGCTTGTCGTATCCCAGGTGATCGGTGATCTCGCCTTCCAGGGCGGACTCCAGCACGCGCTTGGTCAGCTGCTGCAAGAGGCCGCCCTCGCCGGTCAATTGCAGACCGCCGGCGCGGGCCCGGTCGACCAGCTGCCCGATCAACTGGTCGTCCAGCACGTCCGCCGACAGCTCGACCGGCTGGACCTCTTCAACCGCCTCGACAGAGGCAGTCACGTCGCTCATCAGGTGCTCTTCCTTGATCGGGAGTTACACCGTTCTTTGTACAGTCCCGCCCGGCCGGTGCTGCAGGAGGCGGGTGAGGAGTAGACCGCCGCTTGGCGTCCCTGCCGGGAGCCGAATCGTTGTCCGGGGTGAGGGCTCGGTCCCGGGAGGGCTCGACATGGAGAGCGAGGAGGGGCGCTATGGCGCGTTCGCTGGGGCGCGGCGATTCTCACTCCTTCGGCTTGAACCCTTGCGTGTGCTGGTCGGCGGGGCGGATGGGGGCGACTATCACCGAGGGCGGTGAGAGCGGGTCGGGCACGACACTGCCCAGGAAGCGCCCCAGCG
>NZ_JARAVK010000477.1:0-3381 GCF_033792765.1 Streptomyces sp. PA03-6a
ACACCTGCCGCGCGGTGGTGCGCCTGGCGCACCGTCACTCCGCGGCGGCCTCCACCGCCTTGATGTCGCCCGCCTTCGGCGGCGCGCCCTTGCGGCTGCGGCGGCCGCGACGCTCGATCCAGTTGGCCAGCGCGCTGAGCGCCAGGCACATCAGGATGTAGATCGGCGCCACGATCATGATCATCGGAATGAAGGGGAAGCCCATGCTGTTCTTCGCGATGAGGTTGCCGGTGTAGAGCAGTTCCTCGTACGTGATGATGTAGCCGAGCGAGGTGTCCTTCAAGGTGACCACCAGCTGGCTGATGATCGAGGGCAGCATCGCCCGGACCGCCTGCGGGATCAGCACGAAGACCATGACCTGCGTCTTGCGCAGGCCGATCGCGTACGCGGCCTCGCGCTGGCCCTTCGGTACGGCGTTGATGCCGGCCCGGAAGATCTCGGCCTGCACCGAGCCGTTGTAGAGGGTCAGGCCGATCACCAGCGCCCACAGCGGGGCCGAGGTGAAGACGCCCACGTACAGCGCGAAGATCATGATCAGCAGCGGCATCGCGCGGAAGAACTCCACGACGACCGTCGCCACCCACCGCACCGGGGCGTGGTCCGACAGCCGGCCCGCCGCCAGCGCCGCGCCCAGCACCAGCGAGAAGACCGCGGCCAGGGCGAAGGCCTTCAGCGTGGCGAGCAGACCGTCGACGATGCGCTGCTGGATGTCGGTGTACTGGAAGGGCTCCCAGAGGTACGAGGCGAACTGCCCCGACTCGTCGAGCCGCCGGTAGACGAACCACAGCAGTGCGAGGATCACCAGGGCGGCGGCCGCGCCGACGACCCGGTTGCGGATCCTGGCCCGGGGGCCGGGCGCGTCGAAGAGGACGTTCGCGCTCATCGGGCCACCGCCAGCCGGTTCTCGAGCAGTCGGAAGACCGCGCTGATGAAGAGGGTGAGGACCAGGTAGGCGAGTGCCACCCAGACGAAGGTCGCGAAGATGCTGTAGCCCTTCTCACCGAGCGCCTTCTGCACGCTGAACAGCTCGGTGACGCTGAACCCACCGGCGATCGCGGAGTTCTTGGTGAGCGCGATCAGCAGGCTGCCGATGGGCGGCAGCACGGTCCGGGTGGCCTGCGGCAGGATGATCAGCCGCAGGGTCTGGGTGAAGGTCATCCCCAGGCTCCGGGCGGCCTCGGCCTGCCCGAGCGGGACGGTGTTGATGCCCGAGCGCACGGCCTCGCAGATGAACGCCGAGGTGTAGCAGCTCAGGGCGAGCACGGCGAGACGGAAGAAGCTCCAGGTGTTCAGCCCCAGCCGGGGCAGCACCAGCACCGCGATGAAGAAGAGCAGGGTCAGCGGGGTGTTGCGCAGCAGCGTCACCCAGACCGTGCCGAAGGCGCGCAGCGGCGGCACCGGGGACACCCGGAAGGCGGCCATGATCACCCCGAGCACCAGGGCGATCGCCCCGCTCAGCGCGGTCAGCTCGACCGTGCCGAGGAACCCCTCGCGGAAGAGCGCGAAGTTGTCCAGCAGTACGTTCATCGATTCTCCGAAAGGGGTGCGCCGACGGCCGCTCCTGGCCGCCGGCGCATCAGGCTCGGGCTGTGCCGGGGAGGGGGGGACGGGACCCGGGTCAGGCCGGGTCCCGCCCGCTTCAGGACTGGAGCTGCGGGATCTCGGCGCTCACGCCGGACTTGCCGAGCGTGGCGTCGTAGGCCTTCTTCCAGTCGCCGTTGTCCTCGTGGTTCTTCAGCGCGTTGGTGATCGCCTCCTGCAGGACGGTGTCGTCCTTGAGCAGGCCCACGCCGTAGGGCTCCTCGGAGAACGGCTTGCCGACGACCTCGAGGTTGGCCGGGTCCTGGGCCGCGTAGCCCTTGAGGATGGCGTCGTCGGTGGTCACCGCGTCGACCTGGCCGGAGGCGAGGTTCTGCACGCACAGCGAGTAGGAGTCGTACTCGACGGGCTCGGCGCCGTAGTTGCCCTCCTTGATGCGCTGGATGGAGGTCGAACCGGTGGCGGAGCAGACCTTCTTGCCCTTGAGGTCGCCCGTGCTCTTGATGCCGCTGCCCTTCTTGACCAGGAGGTCCTGGCCCGCGACGAAGTACGGGCCGGCGAAGGAGACGGACTTCTTGCGCTCGTCGTTGATGGTGTACGTGCCGACGTAGTAGTCCACCTGGCCGCCGGAGAGGGCGGTCTCGCGGTTGGCCGACTGGATCGTCTTGTACTCGATCTTGCTCTCGTCGAAGCCGAGGTCGGCGGCGATCATCTTGGCGATCTCGATGTCGAAGCCCGAGTACTTCTTGCTGCCGGGGTCCTGGTAGCCCAGGTTCGGCTGGTCGGCCTTGACGCCGATGACGAGCTTGCCGTTCTTCTTGATCCGGTCCCAGGTCTTGGAGCCGGCCAGGTCCACACCGGTCTTGACGGTGTAGGTGGGCAGTTCGGCGGCGGGCGCGCTGCTGGAGCCCTTGTCAGGGGTGCTGGAGGAGGAGGGCGAGCCCTCCTTGCCGCACGCGGTCGCGGTGGCGGTCAGCGCCAGGACGGCCAGAGCGGCGGCGGCAGTGGTACGGAAGCTCATCGTGATCATCCTTAGGTCGGCGAACCGTCGGTGTCGCTCTCAGTGGTGAAGGATCTTCGAAAGGAAGTCCTTGGCCCGGTCGCTCCGGGGATTGCTGAAGAACTGGTCGGGCGTCGCCTGCTCGACGATCCGCCCGTCCGCCATGAAGACCACGCGGTTGGCGGCGGACCGGGCGAAGCCCATCTCATGGGTGACGACTACCATCGTCATCCCGTCGCGTGCGAGCTGCTGCATGACCTCCAGCACCTCGTTGATCATCTCCGGGTCGAGCGCCGAGGTCGGCTCGTCGAAGAGCATGACCTTCGGCTCCATCGCCAGCGCCCGGGCGATCGCCACGCGCTGCTGCTGGCCCCCGGAGAGCTGCGCCGGGTACTTGTCCGCCTGGCTGCCCACGCCGACCCGGTCCAGCAGGGCGCGGGCCCGCTCCTCGGCGGCCTTCTTGCCGGCCTTGCGCACCTTGACCTGGCCGAGCGTGACGTTCTCCAGGACCGTCTTGTGCGCGAAGAGGTTGAACGACTGGAAGACCATGCCGACGTCGGCGCGCAGCCGGGCCAGCTCCCTGCCCTCCTGGGGCAGCGGCTTCCCGTCGATCGTGATCGCGCCCGAATCGATCGTCTCCAGGCGGTTGACGGCCCGGCACAGCGTCGACTTGCCCGACCCCGAGGGGCCGATGACGACCACGACCTCGCCGCGGCCGATGCTGAGGTTGATGTCCTGGAGCACGTGCAGCGCGCCGAAGTGCTTGTTCACGTCCTTCAGTACGACCAGGTCGTCGGGCGCCGGAACGGCGTCCTCGGTCACCGGCACTTCGGTCATCGGCG
>NZ_JARAVK010000478.1:0-3348 GCF_033792765.1 Streptomyces sp. PA03-6a
TACCACAGCGCTGCGCGCTGTGCAAGCGAAGGGCCCCCGCTCCGCGGGGGCCGGCCGCCTCGCTGCGCTCGGCGGTACGGGGCGCTCCGCACCCCGCGGGGCAATCCCCTCACTGCGTTCGGGGATTGCGGGCCCGCTTGGCGGGGCTTGCCTCACTCCGTTCGGCCCGCCCCTTGCGGGCCTGGTGGGGCTCCGCTTCGCTCCACCCCACCCGAGGGCGCTGACACGCCCTCAATGTCAGGCTCGCTGCGCTCCCCTGACCGGCCCTCGGCTCCGCCTCGCGCCGTAGGGCCCGCTGCCGCGGGCCGGGCTGACTACGAGGGGAGGGGGTGCCCGATGTTCAGCCTCTCCCTAGCGGATGCGTGCGTCAAAATTGGAAGCCGCTAGCTTCTGGAGTGGGACATCGCCCCCGGAATACGCCACGTCATATAAGCGAGTGGCTCAATCTCGGTGAACCAGGTTATGCACACTGAGCTTTTTGTCCACGAACCCCGTGCACGCGGCGGGCATACCCGGCATCAGCTCTCTCGGAGTCAGTCTCGCCGCCCCAAATCCCGTACTCGCCACTTTCTCTAGCCCAATCGCGACAGGAAACCCGCACCGGACAAGCCGCACACAACGCACGCGCTTCCGCAACTCTCGAACGACCGTGAGTGCCCTTATCACTGAAAGCATCGCCTGGCGGGTGGAACAAGTGCGGTCGGGCCGAACAGGGAACTGCGGCCGGAAACTCGATAAGAAAATGCGGAGGCGTCAAGGTGGAAGGCATGGACACGTCTTTCCTCTACTACACAGCGAACACAACTTGCTCATCGGCCTTGGCCTCCCCGTTCTCGAACGCATGCGCCATGCACGGCGGGCGGTAGCGCTTGCGTTGTCAGTTGAAGGCGGACTTCATCGGGAAGCTAGGAGCGGTGAAATCGGCACTGCTTCCTAAGTAGCGCAGTGTTCGGACAAGCGGTCCGCCGCGTCAACGACGGCCTGGGCGTGCATGCGCCCGGGGTGACGGGTGAGCCGCTCGATCGGGCCCAAAATGGATACTGCGGCCACGACACGGTTGGACGGGCCGCGCACCGGGGCCGAGACGGACGCCACGCCCGGTTCGCGCTCGCCAATCGACTGGGCCCAGCCCCGGCGCCGTACCCCGGACAGCGTGGTCGCGGTGAAGCGGGCCCCCTCCAGTCCGCGGTAGAGCCGCTCTGACTCCTCCCACGCCAGCAGGACCTGGGCGGCCGAGCCGGCCTTCATCGGCAGCGTCGAGCCGACCGGGACGGTGTCCCGCAGTCCGGACAGCCGCTCGGCGGCGGCCACGCAGATGCGCATGTCGCCCTGACGGCGATAGAGCTGGGCGCTCTCGCCGGTCACGTCGCGCAGATGCGTCAGCACCGGCCCGGCCGTGGCCAGCAGACGGTCCTCGCCCGCCGCGGCGGCCAGTTCGGACAGCCGCGGACCAAGGATGAAGCGCCCCTGCATGTCACGCGCCACCATCCGGTGGTGCTCCAAAGCGACCGCAAGACGATGCGCAGTAGGACGAGGGAGACCCGTGGCGACTACGAGCCCGGCCAGGGTGGCCGGGCCGGGCTCCAGTGCGCTGAGCACCAGAGCCGCCTTGTCGAGAACGCCGACGCCACTGCTGTTATCCACAAACGACACTCACTCTCGAGGTCAGCTGAAGTTGCGAAGGACCGGGCTGGTGCTCGTTCCCTCGGCGGGTTACAGCCTTTACCCGAAAATTCACGCCCGAATATAGAGCCGAAGAGCCAGGGCTGCGTAGAAGAACAGCGCCAAAATGAGCCGATAGATGAGATCTGCATCACAAAACATTCAGAGGGAGTTCTGGAATAGAATGCATCAGCATCATCTCAAACACGCTCTTGACCGCTCATCTATTCCAGTAGAGTGCGAAAGAGCACGCGATCTTTGCGATACGCCGGACAAGATGCACCCGTGCTCTGTTGCCCCGCGAGAGAGCCCATCGCAACTCGCTCGCGTCCACCTCTGGATGCGATGTACCGCCTGCATGACAGTGAGCTACCTGAGGAGGTACCACTCCGTGTCAGCCGCCCACACGCAAAACACCACCTCGTGTCAGCAGCCAGACATCGTCATAGGCCAGAGACCTGCGAGAACATCCATCTCCTGATCAACCGTCACTGCCATGAGCTCACTGACATGAAGCCGATACATCGCAAGCAGAGCACCCGGCAGCTGCGCAAGCGCTGACTACAACAGACAAGGTTCCACGCAGTTCCCTGCTTCCCCACCCGTTCTGTGGCTGCGGCTCGCACGATTCACCACTATAGAAGAACTTTCTTTTGCGGCAACCGCCAGCAGTGGCGTCTGGATTCAGAATGGCGACGCCACCATTCAATGAAGCGACGCCTTCCTTGTGGGAAACTTAGCATGTTCAAGGTGTCAAGTCCCTATCACTCGTAGGGGGACTAGGCACCCCAAACACTTAAAACAGGGATGGTAGCGATGATTTCTTTTCGCAGGCGGAACTGGGTTCGAAGGATTACCGTTGTAGGCGCTGCCGTCTCAGCAGTAATTCTCGGCGTCACTACACCGGCATCTGCGACCGATGTCCCGAACCTTCACATCCACGACGGTGTGAGTTCGTGCAGTGCGAACAAGTTCTGCGGATGGCGAGACAAGGATTACCAGGATGGAACGAGTCTCGTGTGGTGGGACGCTAACATCGAACTCTGGTCAATGGGAACGTACACCAACGTTGACGACTTCGCCAAGGTCAGGCTCGCCAGGGAGGATGTCGGGTGGCACACCTTCAATGACCGCATGACTTCCTACGTCAACAACACTAGCCAAAATGCCTGCCTGTACACTGATGCCACCTACCGGGGAAATTCGCTGCTCGTTCGAGCCTGGCAACAGGTTCCCTTCATCCCGAGCTACAACGACCAAATCAGCTCGCTCAAGTTTGTCGGAAGCTCGACCTCGTGCTGACGAGAAGCGTCTACTGAGGATTAATGCGTGATGTCGCCGGGGCTTATGGCGAGGCCGGTGCCGATGAGGCAGCCGGTGATGATGGTGGGCCGGTACTGGATCTGGCGTAGGCCCCGGCGGACTGCGGTGACCAGTTGCGTGTATTCGGTGAAGGCGATGTTGGCCAGGCTGGTGCGCCGCAGGCTGGACCAGATCCCTTCCACGGGGTTGAGGTCGGGTGCATATGCCGGCAACTGGAACACCGTGAGCCAGTCCCGGGCCGTGATCCAGGCGCGCATCGCGCGACTGAGGTGCAGGCCGACGTTGTCCCAGACCAGCACGATCGGCCCGCCGAGCTGGGTGTGGGCGGCGGTGAGCAGGTCTCGTAAGTCCTTCCAGGAGAAG
>NZ_JARAVK010000479.1:0-3296 GCF_033792765.1 Streptomyces sp. PA03-6a
CTCATCCCGTCCCTCCCACCTCGCAACCGGCGCCCCGCCCATGATCACGGCGCAGTCCCGGGCCAGCTCAAGTACCCACGGCCGACGGGTTGCTGACGGCACGTCGCCAATCGGTCGCGCCCTGTCGCGAAACGCCGGGACGGGGCACCATCGAACACATGGCGACATCCTCGGGGTGCGATGTCTGCGGGCGGGAGGACGACACCGTCCGCGACTGCGGCATCCGCCACCTC
Organism: Streptomyces sp. PA03-6a; assembly: GCF_033792765.1. Classification (NCBI taxonomy): domain Bacteria; kingdom Bacillati; phylum Actinomycetota; class Actinomycetes; order Kitasatosporales; family Streptomycetaceae; genus Streptomyces; species Streptomyces sp. PA03-6a. The sequence goes on from NZ_JARAVK010000479.1 coordinate 234, forward strand.
CCGCTCGCCGTGTGCGACGCGTGCTTCGCGGACATGGCGCGGGCCCGGCGCGGCCCGCTGCCGCGTCCGCTGGACGGCACGGAGGTGATGGCCGCCGTGCTGGAGGCGCTTCACGAGGACAGCCGGCGCTCCTCCTGAGCGGGGCCCGGCGCGGGCGGATCGGCGAAGGTCGACGGCAGCACGGCCCGGCCCCGGACCGCCCCCACCGGCACGGGAGGGGACCGCCGCGGGTCGGCGGCGGACAGCCCCTCGGCCCGCAGGGCCACCGCGCGCACGGGGTCGCCGTGCGGGCCGAGGGCCTCGTGCATGGCGTAGGCGGCCTCGGCGAGTTCACCGGGGTCGGAGGTGGGCTCCGGCAGGGTGCGGCTGCGGCTGACGGACGAGCCGCCGGCGAGCCGCACGGTCAGGGTGAGGCCGGTGGCGGTGCGGCCGGTGCTGCGCAGCCGGTCGCCGAGACCGAGCCCGAGTTCGAGGACGGCCCGGCTCAGCGCGCCCCGGTCGGTGGCGTCGGCGGTGAACAGGCGGTCGGCGGCGAGCGAGCCGGGCGGGTGCTCGGGGGTGATCGGGGCGGGGTCGAGACCGTGCGCGCGTTCCCACACGCCGCGTCCGGGAGCGGCGCCGAGGATCGCCTGGACGTCGGGCAGCGGCGCGGCGGCGACCCTGCCGACGGTGTCCAGCCCGGCCGCGACCAGTGCACGGACGGCCTCCGCGGTGATCCCGGGGAGCGCCGCGACCGGCTTGGCGCGCAGGAAGCCGGCGACGGCCCGCGGGTCGGAGTCGACGGCCCGGATCCGGCCGACCAGGACGTCGTACGCGGCCATGGCGGCGACCGTGCGGCTCCCGGCGACGCCGATCGTGAGGCCCACGTCGTACAGGGCGGAGGCCCGGGTGCTGATCATGAGGGCGAGCTGCTCGGGCAGCAGCCCGTAGAAGCTCACCGCGGAGCGCACGTCGGCCACGACCGCGTCCGGCGGCTCGGCGCGGACGACGGGGGTGAACTGGCCGACGAGCCCGGCCAGCGCCGCGAGCGTCGCCGGGTCGGTCCCGCCGCAGCGGATGTAGAGCACGCAGGGCCCGGGGTCCTGGTGCGGCTCGGCCTCGACCATGGTCTGCCCGCCTCCACCTCGTTCGAACAACTGCTCGAATTCGAGTGTAGGGCATTCCGGGTCCCCGCGTCCGGCTCATAGGGTCGTCGCATGACCCTGACCGCCGTACAGCGCCGAGCCCTGCTGGAGTCCGACGCCAACACCGGGCAGTTGGGCGCACGCGAACCGACCTGCGCGGCGCTGGCCAGGCAGGGCCTCGCCGTGCGGTACGGCCGCACCGGCGGCTGGTACCTCACCCAGGAGGGCCGCCGGGTGCGCTCGGAACTGGCCCGCGTGGAGCTCCCCCACCCGCAGGACGGGGCGACGCCCGGGACGGAGCCGGAACCTCGCCAGGAGCCCGCCGAGCGCGGCTTCGCGGCCGACGACGGGCACGGCACGGGAGCCGCCGCCCCCGGTCGCGCCGCCGAGGTCGCATCGGCCTGGTCGGGGTTGCTGGAGATCCGCCGCGTCCTGCAGGACGGCGACACCACGCGGCCCGCGCCCTGGGAACGCGAGCGCCACGTCCACGCGGTGGCCCTGGCCCTGGAGGCGGCCGGGAGGCCACCGTCCGCGCGCGGCAGCGCCGGGCGTCCCCCGGTCGCCGGCTACGCCGTCGCGCCCGCCGCCCAGAGCGGGGTCGCCGAGGTCTCCTGGCACTCCCCCGCCGGGGACGCCCCCGGCACCGCCGAGGCCGAGCTGGCCCGGTGCCAGGCCGTCCTGGAGGCGTACGGCTGGCAGTGCACCCTCCACCACGACCGGCGGCGGCGGGCGTTCCTCCTGGTCTCGCCCCGCCGGGCCTGAGGGAGCAGGATGGAGGCAGCGACCCCAGGAGGTCCGCCATGAAGTCCACGTCCTCGGACGCCGATCCGTACCTCTACGCCGAGACCCCCTCCCAGGCGGAGGGCGAACGGATCTACGACGACGCCGAGCGAAGCACGATGGAGATCCACCCGGACGTGCCCCGGACGACCCCCTCCCAGGCGGAGGGCGAGCGCATGGACGACATCCCGCCCCAGTGAGCCGGGGCGGGCACGTGCCGTCCGGGCGTCCGTCCGTCCGTCCGTCAGCGATCCCTGCGGGACAGCACCGCCAGGGCCAGGACGAGGACGGCCAGCCCCGCCCAGGACAGCGGCGTGGGCCGCTCCCCGAGGACGGCCACCCCGAGCAGGGCGGCCACGGCGGGCTCGGCGAGGGTGAGCGTGGTCGCGGCCGAGGCCGGTGTGTGCCGCAGTCCGCGCCCGAACAGCCGGTAGGCCAGGAAGGTCGTCAGCACCGCGAGGTGCAGGACCACCCCGGCGCCGCGCGGCGTGCCGAGCCACACCACGCCCGCGGCGAGCACCACCGGGAGGGTCAGCAGACCGGCGGAGCCGAAGAGCACTCCCATCACGGCGCCCGGCGCCTGCCCGCGTCCGATGAAGTGCCCGCCGACCAGGGAGTACACCGCGTACGAGAGCCCGGCCAGGGCCGCCAGTGCCACCCCCGCGGCGTCCGTGCGCGCGGCGGGACCGGCGTCCGCGCCGCCGAGCACCAGCAGCCCGCAGCCGAGGACGGCCACGGCCGTCGCGGCGGCCCACCGGCGGCTCGGGCGGTGCAGGCCCACCGCCCAGGCCAGCAGCCCGGTGAAGACGGGCGCGCTGCCCAGGGCGATGACGGTGGCCACGGCGACCCCGGTACGGGAGACCGCCGGGTAGAAGGAGAGCGGGTATCCGGCGACGGCGAGGGCGCCGACGGCGAGCAGGGCTCCTCCGCCACGCCCCGCGGTGCGCAGCAGGGTCCGCGCTCCCCTGGCGCCGGCCAGGAGCAGGAGCCCGCCGAGGGTGAGCCCGGCACCGCCGACCGCGGCGGGCGGGGCGCCGGCGGGCGCGAAGGACGCGGCGGTGCCGGTGGTGCCCCACAGCAGGGCGGCGGCGAGGATCGGCAGCGCGCCCTGGACGAACCGCGGCCTGGGGGCGGCGGCGCCGCGTCCTTCGCGCCCGCC
>NZ_JARAVK010000047.1:0-46053 GCF_033792765.1 Streptomyces sp. PA03-6a
TTGTTTTTGTTCGGCGATCGTATGTTTGCAAGCTGCGTTTTTTTTTTTTTAAGCAGGAGACGGGCAACAGGGTGGAGAGAGGGCTCGTGGGGTCGGAGATTGGTGTTAGGGGCAGGGCTGGGCGTGATCCGTCACGTCGAGATCATGGATCTGCTCGACGCCACGATCGTCGGCGTCGCCTCGCCCTCGATCCGCGCGGACTTCGGCGGCAGCTCCACGCAGATCCAGTGGATCACCGCCGCCTACACGCTGGCCTTCTCCGTACTGATGATCACGGGGGCGCGGCTCGGCGACATCGTGGGCCGCCGCCGGATGTTCCTCGTCGGGCTCGCCGGGTTCACGGTGTGCTCCGCGCTGTGCGCGGCCGCGGGCTCCGCGGGGATGCTGATCGGCGGGCGGGCCGCGCAGGGGCTGTTCGCCGCCATGATGGTGCCGCAGGGCCTCGGCATCCTGCGCCAGATGTTCCCGCCGAAGGAGCAGGGGGCGGCCTTCGGTGCGTTCGGGCCGGTCATGGGGCTCGCCGCGGTCGCCGGGCCGGTGCTCGGCGGCTTCCTCACCGACGCGGACCTGTTCGGCTCCGGCTGGCGCTCGGTGTTCCTGATCAACGTCCCGATCGGCGTCGTCGCCTTCGCCGTCGCGCTGCGCATCCTGCCCGAGGGGCGCTCGCCGCATGCGCCGCGGCTGGACCTGCCGGGGTCGGCGCTGGTCAGCCTCGGGGTGCTCATGCTGGTGTACCCGCTGGTCCAGGGCCGCGATCTGGGCTGGCCGCTGTGGACGTACCTGTCGATGGCGGGCGCGGTCCCGGTGCTCGGCCTCTTCGCCTGGTACCAGCGGCGGCTGGTGGCTCGGGGCGGTTCCCCGCTCGTCGAGCCGGGGCTCTTCCGCCACCGCGGCTTCTCCGCGGCGCTCGTGGTGGGCGTGGCCTTCTTCGCGGCGGTCGGCGGGCTGATGCTCGTGCTCACCCTGCACCTGCAGGTCGGGCTCGGCTACAGCGCCCTGCACGCCGGGGCGTCGATGATCCCCTGGTCGGCCGGCACGGTCGTCGGCGCGGTCCTCTCCGGTGCCGTCCTCGGCCCGAAGTACGGCCGGCGCACCATCCAGGCAGGCTTCGCGCTGTCGGCGGTGGCCGTCGCCGCGCTGGCGCTCACCGTGCACCTGGCGGGCCAGGGGGCCACCACCTGGCAGCTGCTGCCCGCCCTCCTGCTGAACGGCTTCGCGATGGGCCTGGTCATGGCGCCGTTCTTCGACATCGCCCTCGCCGACGTCGAGGAGCGCGAGACCGGCTCGGCCTCGGGCGTCCTCAACGCCGTGCAGCAGCTGGGCGGTTCGGTCGGTGTCGCGGTGCTCGGCACGGCGTTCTTCTCCTACGCGGCCGACGGGGGCACGGTGCCCGCGACCCAGTGGACGGCGCTCATGGCCGCGGCCGCGTTCGTCGCGGCCCTGGCGGCCGCCTTCCTGATGCCCCGCCGCGCCCGCGAGGGCGCGACGGGACACTGAAGAGCACCCGCCTCAGGCGGTGTGCAGGGTCAGGCCGTAACGGGCCAGGATCGGGTTGACGGGCTGGAACCAGGTCTCGCCTCCGGAGGAGCAGTTGCCCCAGCCTCCGGAGGTGACGCCCTGGGCCTGGTCGCCGCTGATGAACGAGCCGCCGGAGTCTCCCGGTTCCGCGCACACGTTCGTCTTCGTCAGGCCGTACACGCTGCCCTGGCTGTAGTTCACGGTCTCGTTCTTCGCCAGGACCGTGCCGCAGTGCCAGTGCGTGGTCGACCCGGAGCGGCAGACCGACGCCCCCACCGGCGCTTCGGCGGAGCCGCGCACCAGGGCGTCGGGGACGGTGCCCCAGCCCAGCACCACCGGGACCGTCCACCAGCCGCTGCCGACGTTGACCCAGCCGTAGTCGTTGCCGGGGAACGTGCCGCCCTGGAAGGCGCCGACGTAGGAGCCGTCCCAGCCGTACACGGCGGCGCCGGGCTGGGCGCAGTGCCCGGCGGTGACGAAGCCGCCGTACACCGAGAAGCCGATGGAGCAGCGGATGTTGTGGCTGTAGTACGGGTCCCCGCCGACCGTCCCCGCGGAGAGCGTCTCCGGTGCCTGCGCGGCCCGGCGTACCGAGGTGACGACGGCGCCGGGGGCGGCCCCGCGGGCGGGGGCGACGAAGGCGCGCACCGCCGCGGTGTCCCGGGCGCCCGCGCGGACGTCGACGACGACGCGGTTGGCCCGCGGGTCGACGCGCCAGCCGGTCACGGCCGCCGGAGCGGCCCCCGCCCTGGCCCCGCGGTCCAGGACCGCCTTCGCCGCGTCGAGTTCGCCCGCGGAGTGCTCGACGACCCGTACGGCCGCCCCGGTCCCGCGGACGGCCGCGGCCTTGCGTTCGCCGGTCACGGCGACGACGAGGGTGCCCGTGCGCGCGTCGAACCAGGACCCGCCGTAGTCCGCGCCCGCGGCACGCCGGGCGGCGGGCTCCAGACGGGTGGCGGCGGCCTCGTCGCGCAGGCGTTCGCGCGCCTGCGCCTCGCTCAGGCCCAGGTCGCCGGCGAGGGCCCGGACGAGCCCGGCGGACGGCGTGCCGGCGGCGGACGCGGGAGCGCTCCCGGCGGGAGAGGCGGCGGCGGGAGTGGGCGCGGTGGAGGTCGCGCCCAGTCCCGCCAGAACGAGCAGCACGGACAGGGCGGCACGCGCGCTGATCCTGCGTCTCATGGCAGTTCCCCTAACTGGTGTGGGAGGAAGTGGTGCAGGGGAGGTCGTGAGAGCGCTCTCAAAACTGACGTCGCCGCGAGCCTAGAGGTGACGACTAGTCATGTCCATACCAATCACTCGGCGCGCGCGTACGGGCCCGGTGACGCACGGCACCCGCCGCGCCTAGACTGACCATCCTCGAACCGCGTTGTGACCTGGCAGAACGCCGCCCCGGAGCCGATCGGCGCCAGTTGGGAGTCAGTCCGTGTTCTACTACGTGCTCAAGTACGTGGTCCTCGGCCCGCTGCTGCGGGTGCTGTTCCGCCCGAGGATCGAGGGCATGGAGAACATCCCGGAGGAGGGCGCGGCGATCGTCGCGGGCAACCACCTGTCGTTCTCCGACCACTTCCTGATGCCCGCGATCCTGCCGCGCCGGATCACCTTCCTGGCGAAGGCCGAGTACTTCACCGGAACCGGCATCAAGGGACGGCTGACCGCGGCGTTCTTCCACAGCATCGGGCAGATCCCGGTCGACCGCTCCGGCGGGAAGGCGGGCGAGTCGGCGGTCCGCGAGGGGCTGAAGGTGCTCGCCAAGGGCGAGCTCCTCGGCATCTACCCCGAGGGCACCCGCTCCCACGACGGACGCCTCTACAAGGGCAAGGTCGGCGTGGCCACCATGGCCATCCGCGCCGGGGTCCCGGTGGTCCCGTGCGCGATGATCGGCACGTACGAGATCCAGCCCGCCGGCCGGCGGCTGCCGCGCATCAAGCCGGTGACGATCCGCTTCGGCGCGCCGTTGGAGTTCTCCCGCTTCGAGGGGATGGACAACGAGCGCTTCGTGGTGCGCTCGGCCACCGACGAGATCATGTACGCCATCCTCGGCCTGTCCGGCCAGGAGTACGTCGACCGGTACGCCTCCGAGGTCAAGGCGGAGCAGCAGGGCCAGTCCGGCATCGGCTCCCGGCTGCGCCGCAGCGCCTGACCGGTCGCACCCTGGGCGGTTGCGCCCTGGGCGGATCCGCGCACGGCGAACGCGCCTGGCCCCGCCGGCGCCGGCCCGCCTAGCGTCGCGGTCATGACGAGAACTGCGTTCGTGATCGGGGCGACGGGACAGATCGGCCGGGCGTCGGTACGCGCCCTCGCCGAGGACGGCTGGGAGGTGCGGGCCGCCTCCCGCGGGGGCGGCGGTGACGTGGACTGGCCCGACGGGGTCCGGCCGGTGGCCGTGGACCGCGAGGACACGGCGGCCCTGGCGGCGGCGCTCGGCGAGGGCTGCGACGTGCTGCTGGACTGCGTCGCCTACGGGCCGGAGCACGCACGGCAGCTGACGGACCTTGCGGACCGGATCGGCTCCGCGGTCGTCGTGTCCAGCTGCTCCGTCTACGAGGACGGCCACGGCCGAAGCCTGGACACCGACGGGGAGCCCGGCGGCGCGCCCGTCTTCCCGGTGCCCGTGACGGAGACGCAAGCCGTGCTGGCCCCCGGCGAGGGCGGCTACTCCGCGCGCAAGGTGGCGCTCGAGCGCGACCTCCTCGCGGCGGAGGGGCGGTTGCCCGTCACGCTGCTGCGCGCCGGGGCCGTCCACGGCCCGCACAGCCTGCGGCCCAGGGAGCTGTACTTCGTCAAGCGGGCCGTGGACCGGCGGCCGTTCCGGGTGCTCGCGTACGGCGGGGAGAGTCGCTTCCACCCGGTGCACGCCGCGAACCTCGCCGAACTGGTGCGGCTGGCCGCCCGCCGACCGGGCTCCCGGGTGCTCAACGCCGGTGACCCGTACGCCCCGACGGTGGCGGAGATCGCGGACGCCATCGGTGCGGCGCTCGGCCACGAGACGCAGACGTACACCGTGGACGGCCCTCCCCCGGCGAAGAACGTCGGCGACACCCCGTGGACCACGGCCCACCCCTTCGTGCTGGACATGTCGGCCGCGGAGCGGGAATTGGGCTACCACGCCGTGACCGGCTACGCGGAGTCGCTGCCGGAGAACGTGGCCTGGCTGGTCGAGCGGCTCGGCGGGCGGGACTGGCGGGAGGCCTTCCCCGTCCTGGCGTCGACGTACGACCGGTTCGGCGACCTGTTCGACTACGAGGCCGAGGACCGCTGGCTGGCCGCCGGAAAACCGCTCGCCGGGCCCGGGGAGCCCCACTAGCCTCAGGGCGTGGGAAAGGACCGGACATGAGTGCGCGGCTGCGGGCCCTCGCCAAGGAGACGGAAGGCCTCGTCGCGACCGGCCGGTACCGCACGGCACGCGGCGTGGAGGTGGCGATCGGGGAGGCCGTCGCGCGGGCGGTACGGGGGACGCGGATGTACGGCCCCGGGCCCGTCGATCCCGGCCCCCGCGCGGAACGCACCGGGCCCACGGCCTTCGAGGTGACCGGCGAGGACAGCCTGCAGGCGGCGCGCCGCCTGGTGCGGGAGGCACCGGGAGTCCCGGTCGCCGTGCTGAACTTCGCCTCGGCGCGCAACCCCGGCGGCGGCTACCTCAACGGGGCGCAGGCCCAGGAGGAGGCGGTGTGCCGCGCGTCGGCGCTGTACACGACGCTGCTCACGGCGAGGCGGTTCTACGACTGGCACCGGGCCGACCGCAGCCCCTTCTACAGCGACCGGGTGATCCACTCCCCCGCCGTCCCGGTCTTCCGCGACGAGCACGGCGTCCTGCTGGACGAGCCCTTCGAGGCCGGCTTCCTCACCTCCGCCGCGCCGAACGCGGGGGTGATCGCCCGCCAGGACCCCGGCGCCGCGGACCGGGTGCCGGCCGCGCTGACGGCGCGGGCGGGCAGGGTGCTCGAGGTCGCCGCGGCGCACGGCTACCCCTGCCTGGTGCTGGGCGCCTGGGGCTGCGGGGTGTTCCGCAACGACCCGGCGGCGGTCGCGGCCGCCTTCCGCGAGCACCTCGGGCCGGGCGGCCGGTTCGCGGACCGCTTCGGCCGGGTCGTCTTCGCCGTACTGGACCGGCGCGCGGACTCGCCCACCCGGGCGGCCTTCGCCGCCGCCTTCCCCGGGTAGAGGAGTCCCATGAGCGACAAACGCAACATCGACACCGTGATGGACGCCGTGGACCAGAAGTGGATGCCGCACGTCCTCGCCGAGGTCAACGACTACGACGTGAAGGTGGCCAACGTCGAGGGCGACTTCGCCGAGCACGCGCACGCGGACACCGACGAGTTCTTCCTCGTCCTCGCCGGCCGTCTGCACCTGGAACTGCCGGACCGTACGGTGACCCTCGGCCCGCACGAGGTGTTCACCGTGCCCCGCGGTGTCCCGCACCGCCCGCGCGCCGAGGAGGGCACCCGCATCCTGATGTTCGAGCCGCGCGGCACGGTCAACACCGGTGACGGCAACGAGGGCACGGGCACGACCGGGGTGCGGCTCGGATAGCCGCCCGGGCCCGGAACGCCGGACGGCCCCGCCGCGCCCCTGTGGGCGCCGCGGGGCCGTCCGCCTGTGTACCGCGCAGGGTCAGCTCGTGGGCGGCACCGGCGTGGCGTGCGGGGCGCACGTCACGTCGGACCGGTCGAGCCTGCCCGTCACGAAGTAGCCGGTGACCCGGTCGTTGATGCAGGGGTTGACCAGGCCGGTGACGCCGTGCGAACCGGCGCCCTTCTCGGTGATCATGAGCGAGCCCTTGAGCCGCTTGTGCAGCTCCACGGCGCCGGTGTACGGGGTCGCCGCGTCACGGGTGCTCTGGACGATCATGACGCGCGGCAGGCCGTGGCCGGTCCGCACCTCCACGGGGTTCTGCTGCGGGACGCCCCAGGTGGCGCACGGCAGGTTCATCCATGCGTTGGACCAGGTCAGGAACGGGTACTTGGCGTGCAGACGGGTGTTGTCGCGGTCCCAGGTGCGCCAGTCACGGGGCCACTTGGCGTCGGTGCACTCCACCGCCGTGTAGACCGCGTTGCCGTTCTCCGAGGCGATGTTGCCGGCGGTGTCCGACAGGTCGGGCGCCGCGGCGTCGACCAGCGCCTGGGTGTCACCCGCGAGGTAGGCGCTCCAGATGCCGGCCACGGCCGCCCACGACGAGTCGTAGTACGGCGCGCTCTGGAAGAGGCCGAGCAGTTCGGCCGGGCCCACGACCCCGCCGATGGGGTGCGCCTTGGCGGCGGCCCGCAACTGCTCCCACTTCGCCTGGACCTTCGCCGGGGTGTTGCCGATGTGGTAGACGGAGTCGTACTTGGCGACCCAGGCCTTCCAGTCGTTCCAGCGGCCCTCGAAGGCGACGTCCTGGTCGAGGTTGTTCCGGTACCAGATCTGGTCGCGGTCGGGGTTGACGACGCTGTCGACGACCATGCGGCGCACGTGCGACGGGAAGAGCGTGGCGTAGACGGCGCCGAGGTAGGTGCCGTAGGACACGCCGAGGTAGTTGAGCTTCCGCTCGCCGAGGGCGGCACGGACGACGTCGAGGTCGCGGGCGGTGTTGGCCGTCGTCATCTGTGAGAGCACGGCGGCGCCGGTGCGCTCCTTGCAGCCTTGCGCGTACTCGGCGGCCAGCTTGCGCTGCGCCCGCTTGTCGGCCTCGTCGTCGGGGACCGGGTCGGCCTTGGGGGCCTTCACGAACTCCTGCGGGTCGGCGCAGGAGATGGGCGCCGAGTGGCCGACGCCGCGCGGGTCGAATCCGACGAAGTCGTAGGCCTTGGCGGTCGCCGCCCAGATCGGGTTCTTGGTCGTCACGCGGAGCGGGAACCGCATGCCGGAACCACCGGGGCCGCCCGGGTTGTAGATGAGGGCGCCCTGGCGCTCGGCGGCGGTGCCGGTGTTGCCGATGCGGTCCACGGCGATCTTGATCGTCTTGCCGTAGGGCTTGGCGTAGTCGACCGGCACGGTCACCCAGCCGCACTGGACGGGGTTCGCGATGCCCCAGTCGGCCGGGCACGCGGCCCAGTCGATGCCCTTCTTCGCGGCGTGCGCAGCGGCGATCCGTACGCCACGGGCCTCGGCGGCGCCGCTGTGACCGTGGGCCTTCGGCGCGCTGCGGGCGACCGCGGTCTGCGGTGCCGCCGTGGCGACGGTGCCGGCTATCAGGGCCGCGGTCAGCCCGAGCACGGCCGTGCGTCTCACCATGAACTCCCCCTGCTGTTGGTGCCGCTTGTGGCGGCCTGAACGCAACTGCAGGGGGATCCTTTCGTCCCGGAGGCCCCGGAGAGAAGATCTTATGAGTGTTTCTTTACCAACGCATAAGGCGGGAACGCCGGTTGGCGGCGTGCGCGGGGCCTCGCCCCTGGCGGCCGGTGCCCGGACGGCGAGGGCCCTGGCACGGCTGCGGGAAGTGCGCCCGCGCGCCCGGATGACGCTGCGGGTGCTGGACCGCGCGGAGGTCGTCGCCGGGGTGGCGGCGGGAGAGCCCGGCCTCGGGCTGGCCGACGGCGCGGCGGCGCCCGGCGATCCGCTGCGGCTGCCCGAGGCCGGCCCGCTGCACGCGGTGCGCTGCGCCGAGGGGGACCTGACGGTGATCCTGGCGGAAGATCATCCGCTGGCCCGCCGGCAGGGGTGCGGCCGGCGGACCTCGCGGACGCTCTGTGGGACGTGCCAGCCGCCGCGCTGCCACCGGCGCTGCTGCATCCGGCGGCGGCCGGGCAGGGCCTCCGGGCGGGGGTGCGGCACGAGGGACCCGAGGTCCGGACGGTGCTGGCACTCGTCAGGTCGGGGCTCGGTCCGGCGCTGCTGCCGCGTTCCGCGGCCGAGGCGGCGCCCGGCGATCCGCTGCGGCTGCCCGAGGCCGGCCCGCTGCACGCGGTGCGCTGCACCGAGGGGGGACCTGACGGTGGTCCTGGCGGAAGATCATCCGCCGGTCCGCCGGCGGGGGTGCGGCCGGCGGACCTCGCGGACGCCCTGCGGGACGCGCCGACCGCCGCGCTGCCACCGGCGCTGCTGCATCCGGCGGCGGCCGGGCAGGGCCTCCGGGCGGGGGTGCGGCACGAGGGACCCGAGGTCCGGACGGTGCTGGCACTCGTCAGGTCGGGGCTCGGTCCGGCGCTGCTGCCGCGTTCCGCGGCCGAGGGGGCGGCCGGCGTCGCCGTGGTGCCGCTCACCGCGCCGCGGCTGGTCCACCGTACGGAGGTGCTGCACCGCGGCGGCGCGGGCGGGGCGGCGGCGGTGCTGACCGGCCTGCTGACCGGGGCGCCCGTCCCGTAGCGGCGGATGGGGCTCACCCGTTCGGCCCAGCGCCTTTTGCCCCGCCCAGGTGACGGCCGCACAGTCGAGGGACGGCGGTAACTGGGCGCCCCATCCCCCCGGGATGGACGAGGCGGTCCCCCGGGCGACCGTCCCGGGACCCGCGCTCGACGGCCCCTGCCACGCGACTCCCGCGCCGCCCCGTGCGATCGAACGGCCCGCCCGGGCCCCACGCCACCGTCCTGAGCGCGGCTGCGGCGTGCGCACGGTCCTCGCGCCCCCAAGGATCGAGGTCCCATGGACAGCACACCGAAGACCCGCGTCGTTCTGCGGATTCGCCTCCACGAGGGCAAGGGGGATCAGTATGCGGCGGCATACGACCTCGTGCACCAAGGCATCGTCTCGGCAGACGGCTTCATCAGCTCGCAGCTGTGCCGGTCCCACGCGGACCCGGACAGCTGGATCGTGACCAGCGAGTGGCGGTCGCTCGACCAGTACCTCGCGTACCTGGCGAGCGAGGACTTCAAGGCGCGGCGGGTCGGGCTGCGCGAGTGCATCGTGGAGCACGAGTCGACGCAGTACGCGGTCGTCGCCGACGTGAAGCCATGACGCCGTGACGCCGTGAAGGCCCCGGCCCCGGGGGCGGTAGTCGTCCCCGGGGCCGGTCCGCGTGCGCGTCAGCGCCAGCGGTAGAGCTCCTTGAGCCGGTTCACGACGATGTTGAAGCGGCCCCGGTCCAGCGCGCAGGCCTCGCGGCGCATGCCGTCGGGGTGGACGCGCAGCACGCGGTCGACGTTCACCCAGGACGGGCGGCCGGACTTGTCCCACGGGCCGGAGCCGATGGCGACCCACTCGCGGTCGTCGTTGTGCTCCTTGCTGGACAGCTGCACGGCGAGCAGCGTGTCGGTCCGCTCGCGCGCGACGACGAGGACCGGGCGGTCCTTGCCGCGGCCGTCGTTCTCCTCGTAGGGCACCCACGTCCAGACGATCTCGCCCGGGTCGGGGTCGCCGTCGTGGGCGGGGGCGTACTCGGTGCGGACGGGGCCGACCTGCTCCGGCTGGGCCTCGGTGGTCGCACTGGGGCCGTAACGGCCCGGGTTCTCGGTGTCTATCGACGTCACGGGGCCACGCTAGCCGACAGGATGCGGCGCAGGCACAGCCCGTCCGGCGCGAGGGCGGTCAGCAGCGCGGCGGGACCGGCGAGCGGGGTCAGCACGGCCTCGCCCTGTTCCGCGTCCCGCACCGGCACCCGCGCCTCCACCGGCTTGTCCGTGAACGCGGGGTCCACGAGCAGCAGTTGGCCCGCCGCCCGGTGCGTGTGCAGGACGGCCGGCCCGGCCCAGCCCGCCGCGCCCGGCCCGAAGGAGAGTTCCTGGTCCAGCAGCGGACGGCACCCGACCCGTACCGTGAGGCGGGTGGTGAGCCGGCCCGGCCGCTCCCCCGCCCGGCCGAGGATCTGCTCCTCGCGCAGCACGAGGCGGGCGCCCGGGGCGAGTTCGGCCGTAGTGGTCATGAGCAGGTCGCTGCCCTCCGCGGCGATCAGCGGCTCCGGCAGCCAGTGCAGCACGGCGTCCTCGCCGACGGTGAGCCGTACGTCGTACCGCGCCTGCTCCCCGCCCCGGCCGGGCAGCGACACGGTGGCCGCCGCCGCGTCCACGTGGAGCACGGCGCCGGGCCGGACGGTGACGTGCACGGCCAGCCGGTCGCCGCCCAGCGGCGCGCTCATGGCGCCGACGACCGTCACCCGGGCCGCCCGTTCGTCGGCGGCCCGCGTACGGCGCAGCGCGAGCGGCCCCTCGCCGGTGAGTTCGGGCAGTGCGGTGCCGCCGCGGCCGTCCGGGACGGCGGTGATCCGGGCGGTGGCGTGGACGCCGCTCACGCGGGGACCGCTGCCCAGGCCGCCAGCCGCGTACGGATCCAGTCGGCGACGGGGGCGACGCCGTTCTCGGCGACGAGGGAGGTGAAGACCACCGGCAGGTCGCCGCGCTGCCGCTGGGCGTCGCGCGCCATGCGGCCGAGGTCCGAGCCGACGTACGGGGCGAGGTCGGTCTTGTTGACGACCAGCAGGTCCGCTGTGGTGACCCCGGGGCCGCCCTTGCGCGGGATGTCGTCGCCGCCGGCCACGTCGATCACGAAGACCTGGGCGTCGACCAGGCCCTTGGAGAAGGTGGCGGTGAGGTTGTCGCCACCGGACTCCACCAGGACGAGGTCGAGCGGCCCGACGGCGTCCTCCAGGTCCTCGACGGCCTCGAGGTTGGCCGAGATGTCGTCGCGGATCGCGGTGTGCGGGCACGCGCCGGTCTCCACTGCGGCGATCCGCTCGGGCGGCAGGACGGCTTTGCGCAGGAGGAAGTCGGCGTCCTCGCGGGTGTAGATGTCGTTGGTGACGACGGCGATGGACAACTCCTCGCGCAGCGCACGGCACAGCGCGGCGACGGTGGCGGTCTTGCCCGAGCCGACCGGGCCGCCGAGACCGATCCGCAGGGCGCGGCGGCTGCCGTCGGGGCGGGCGGTGGGGGTGGCCCAGGTGTGCCGTTGCGGGAAGACGGTGTGGTCGTGGTCGAGGTGCATGAGGGGTCCCCTTAGGAGGCGAAGAGGCGGACGGGCCACCCGGCGTGGGCCTCGGCGTACACGTCGAGCAGCGGCGCGGAGGCGGCGGGCAGGGCGTCGGTGCCCTCGGTGAGGCAGCGGTGGGCGGCGTCGGCGGCCCGGGCGGCGACCTCGTCCAGGTCCGGGGCGAGCCGGGCCAGGACGGCGGTCACCGCGAACGGGTCGAGGCTCAGCAGGCGTACGGCGGCGGTGGCCGGGCCGGTCACGGCCTCGTACGCCGCCGCGTGGGCGGCGTCCAGCGGGGTGAGGCCGGCGGCCCGGGCGGTCACGCCGAGCACGACGGGCTGGTGGGCCCCCCGCGGCCGGGCGGCGGCGAGCGCGTCGAGCGCGGGCGACGGCCAGGCGGCGCGGGCGGCCCGCGTCATCTGGCGGCCGAGGCGGCGGGCGGTCTGCCGCAGCGCGGGCGAGGGGGTACGGGCGTCGGCGGCCTCGTCCAGCGCGAGCGGGTCGGCGCCCGCGGCGGCCGCGGCGGCGAGCGCCGCGGCCACCAGGCCCGTGGTGTGCAGCCTGCCCCGGCAGAACTCCTCGAGCGTGCCGGGGCCGGTGATCCGGCCCGCCGTGACGGCCGCCTCGGCCCCTCCGGAGTGGGCGTGGCCCCCGGCGGGGAAGCGGCCGTCGGCGAGCAGCAGCAGCGCGGCGCGGTTCATCGTCCCCCTGCTCCGTTCAGAACAGGAAGTACCGCTGGGCCATGGGGAGTTCCACAGCCGGGGCGGGTTCGACGACGTCTCCGTCGATGCGGACGGTGAAGGTGTCGGGGTCGACCTCGACGTGCGGCATGGCGTCGTTCTCGCGCATGTCCGCCTTGGTGACGCGCCGGGTGTCGCGGATCGGGAGGAACCGCTTGCCGAGGGCGAGGCGTTCGGCGAGGCCGTCCTCGAGGGCGGTGTGCGTCACGAAGGTGAAGGAGTTGGCGGCGGGCGCGCCGCCGATCGCACCGAACATCGGGCGCGGCAGGACCGGCTGGGGGGTCGGGATGGAGGCGTTGGCGTCGCCCATCTGCGCGTAGGCGATCTGGCCGCCCTTGAGCACGAGGTGCGGTTTGACGCCGAAGAACGCCGGGTCCCACAGCACCAGGTCGGCGAGCTTGCCGCTCTCGACCGAGCCGATCTCGCCGTCGAGGCCCTGGGCGACGGCGGGGTTGATCGTGTACTTGGCGACATATCGACGTGCGCGCAGGTTGTCGGCCCGTCCGTCGCCGGGCAGGGCCCCGCGCCGCCGCTTCATGACGTGCGCGGTCTGCCAGGTGCGCAGGACGACCTCGCCGACCCGGCCCATGGCCTGCGAGTCCGAGGAGATGATCGAGATCGCCCCCAGGTCGTGCAGGACGTCCTCGGCCGCGATCGTGCCGGGCCTGATCCGCGACTCGGCGAAGGCGAGGTCCTCGGGCACGGAGGGGTTGAGGTGGTGGCAGACCATCAGCATGTCGAGGTGCTCCTCGACGGTGTTGACGGTGTGCGGCCGGGTCGGGTTGGTCGAGGACGGAAGGACGTTGGGGTGGGCGACGACGGTCATGATGTCGGGCGCGTGCCCGCCGCCCGCGCCCTCGGTGTGGTACGCGTGGATGCCCCGGCCGGCGATGGCGGCGAGGGTGTCCTCGACGAAGCCGGCCTCGTTGAGGGTGTCGGTGTGGACGGCGAGCTGGGCGCCGGTCGCCTCGCACACCGTCAGGCAGGCGTCGATGGCGGCCGGGGTGGCGCCCCAGTCCTCGTGGATCTTGAAACCGACGGCCCCGCCCCGCAGCTGGGAGAGCATCGCCTCGTGGGAGACGGTGTTGCCCTTGCCGAGCAGGCCGATGTTGACCGGGTAGTGCTCCAGCGCCGCGAACATCCGCGCCAGGTGCCAGGGCCCCGGCGTGATGGTGGTGGCCTTGGTGCCCTCGGCCGGGCCGGTGCCGCCGCCGACGAGCGTGGTGATGCCGGAGGCCAGCGCCTCGTCCACGATCGTCGGGGAGATGAAGTGGACGTGCGCGTCGACGGCCCCGGCGGTGACGATCCTGCCGTTGCCGGCGATGACCTCCGTCTCGGGCCCGATGACGAGGTCCGGGTGGACGCCGTCCATGGTGTCGGGGTTGCCGGCCTTGCCCAGCGCCGCGATCCGCCCGTCGCGGATGCCGATGTCGGCCTTGACCACGCCCCAGTGGTCCAGGACGACGGCGCCGGTGATCACCGTGTCGGGGGTGCCCTCGGCCCGGGTGGCCCGGGCCTGCCCCATCGACTCGCGGATCACCTTGCCGCCACCGAAGACGACCTCGTCGCCCGAGCCGTCGGCGCCGCCCGACAGGTCCCGCTCGACCTCGATCAGCAGGTCGGTGTCGGCGAGCCGTATACGGTCCCCGGTGGTCGGCCCGAACAAGTCGGTGTAGACGGCACGCGAGAGCTCAGCCATCGAGGGCACCTCCGGTCTCTCCGCGCAGCCCCGCCACGATCCGCGCGCCGCCCAGCGGCACGAGCTCGACCTCGACGGGGATGCCGGGCTCGAAGCGCACGGCGGTCCCGGCGGCGACGGCCAGGCGCTTGCCGCGGGCGGCGGCGCGGTCGAAGACGAGACCGGGGTTGGCCTCGGCGAAGTGGTAGTGGGAACCGACCTGGACCGGCCGGTCGGCGGAGTTGAGCACGGTCAGCCGGGTGACCGGCTTGCCCGCGTTGAGCACGACGGGCTCACCCGCGTGGAGGATCTCCCCGGGAATCACGCGGCGCCCCCTAGACGATCGGCTCGTGGACGGTGACGAGCTTGGTGCCGTCCGGGAAGGTGGCCTCGACCTGGACGTCGTGGATCATCTCCGGCACGCCCTCCATCACGTCGTCCCTGGTGAGCACCTTGCGGCCGGAGGCCATGAGTTCCGCGACGCTGCGGCCGTCCCGTGCGCCCTCGAGGAGGTGCGAGGTGATCAGGGCGATGGCCTCCGGGTGATTGAGCCTCAGGCCCCTGGCCCGCCGCCTCTCCGCCACGTCCGCGGCGACATGGACGAGCAGGCGTTCCTGCTCGTGGGGGGTCAATTGCATGGCCACACCTCGCAGTCGTCCCGGGTGAACGGACCCGCGGGGGCCCCGGCCGGCGGATTCGCCCTGCCGTTGTCCGGCAGCCGCAGGCTAGTTCGGCGGCGTTTCGTCCGCGTTAACTCCCGGGCTCCGGGGTGAAGCCGGCGGGCGCGCGTGGGAGCGGGGTGCGGGCGACCTCGTCGGGCTCGGCGTCCTCCGGCAGCATGTCACGGCGCTTCCGCTCCTCGGCGTACGACACGAGTCCGGCGACCACCCGGGCGCACCCCCTGCCCCGGCCGCTCGGCGAGCCGGCACACGACCCTCTCCGGGAAGGCCGGCGGATCGGCTTTCCACAGGTCCGCGCCCCCACGAACCGCTCAGGCCCCGTCGTGGCGAGCGTCCGTCGTACCGCGGTGCTCCGCGGCGATGCCGAACCGGCGGCGTTCGCCCGTGGCGGACACCACCCCGCGCACCGAGGAGACCGTACTGACCACCGCCTCCTCGGGAGCGGCGTCCAGTTCTTGGAGTCGTTGCAGGTCAGCGGCGGATACCAAGGCGACGAGCGGCTTGCCGTGACGCGTCACGACCACCCGCTCACCGCCGTAGACGACGCGGTTGATCAGTTCCGCCAGCTCCGCACGCGCTTGTGTCACCGGGACTTCGTGGGCCATGCTCCCCATCATAACGAGATGTACGTCCTGTACATTTTTTACAGCGACGGGCACCCCTGCCCGGGTGCCCACGGAGGTGCAGCGATGCTTCGACCCACCGCCCGCCACGTCCTGCCCGAGTTCACCGAGCGCACCAGCGAGGGCGTACGGACCATGGACCCGTACTCCAAGCTGCTCCAGGAGCGGATCGTCCTGCTCGGGACGCCCATCGACGACATCTCGGCGAACGACGTGATGGCACAGCTCATCCACCTGGAGGCCGCCGCCCCGGAGCAGGACGTCTCGCTCTACATCAACTCTCCCGGCGGGTCCTTCACCGCGATGACCGCGATCTACGACACCATGCAGTTCGTCAGCTGCGACGTGTCGACGGTGTGCGTCGGCCAGGCGGCCTCGGCGGCGGCCGTCCTGCTCGCCGCCGGAGCGCCCGGCAAGCGGCTGATGACCCCCGGCGCGCGGGTGCTGATCCACCAGCCCTCGTTCGCGGAGGTGATCCAGGGCACCACCGCGGACCTGGAGATCCAGGCCCGGGAACTGCTCCGCCGTCGGGAGCAGTTGGAGGAGCTACTGGTACGCCACACCGGTCAGGCACCGGAGCGGATCGGGGCCGACATCGAACGGGACACCATTTTTGACGCTCCGTCGGCCCTCGCCTACGGCCTGGTGGACCGGCTGACGCTGAGCCGCAAGGACGGCGCCGTCCGCGCTCCGCGCGCCCTGCGGTGACCGGCTGTGGTGCCCGAACTGCCCCCGCTCCCCGCACTGACGCGGGCCGAGGGCGAGCTGATCGACACCTATCTGCAGGCCGTGGACCTGCTGGGCAGGATCAACCCGTCCCGCTCCCGGGACACCTACGGGGCGCTGCGCGCCGCGCAGGCCCTGGTGGGGAGGGCGACGGAGCTGCGTGACGCGCTGACGCTGATGCACATGCGCGGGGAGAGCGAGGTGCACACGGCGACGATGGAACGGGCGCTGCGGGTGCTGGACGGCGAACGGCGCACCGGTCAGGTCAGCTTGCCGTCGTCACGGCCATCCTGACGGAGCGTCACGACACACTGGTCCGTTCGGGCGGCGCCAACTCGAACCGAATGGACTCGCCCGATCGTTGTATCTGCTGTGGACGGCCGAGTGGCCCCGAGTTGCGCGATATGGCCGCACACATCCGGAATCTCACGCTCCGTCCCTGGTGTTCGACTCCTTTCGAGTCGTCAGTCCGGGCCCCGTGTCGCGGAGTCCACCCGAATAGGTGAGTCGTGAACAGACTCACATTCGACCGGTTGTGCTGGGAATCGGCCGCTTCGGTGGGTGATCATCCCTTCGACGACAAGCCCCCGTCATCCCGGCGGGGCGGTCCGTGCGGACGCCGAATCCTGCCGCCGCGCGGATGCCAGGTCGACGACGACTCATCGGCAGGAGCGGAGGACCCGAGCAGTACGGGTCCGGTTCGCCGGACCCTTGGGGTGAAGCCGCAGCCGCGGCCGGGCATCTTCGCCTGCCCGAACCCGACAGGTCATCCTTCGCAGGCGGACGACGAAGGGTTGCGCATGAGTGCGCCAACAGCCATGTCCGGGGTCCTGTGCCGGCTCGGAGCGGTCTCCGCCCTCACGGCGGCCGCCGTGGCCGGTCCCGCCGTACTGCCGGAGCTCGCCCAGCAGGCAGACGCGGCGGCGGTCTCCGCCAAGGCGCTGAAGATCGCGGCGTCCAAGAGGGGCGCGCCGTACCAGTACGGGGCCGCCGGCCCCGGCAGGTTCGACTGCTCCGGGCTCACCTTCTACTCCTTCAAGAAGGCGGGCAAGAAGCTCCCCCGCACCGCGGGCGCCCAGTACAACAGCGTCCGGCACATCCGGAAGTCCGCACGGACCCGTGGTGACCTGGTCTTCTTCCACTACGGGAGCAACGTGTACCACGTAGGGATGTACGCCGGGCACGGGAAGATCTGGCACTCCCCCAAACCCGGCGGGCGGGTGCGGCTGGAGAAGATCTGGAGCCGCAGCGTCTGGTACGGCCGGGTGAAGTGACCCCGGTCGCGTTGCCCGGGAGCCGGGGCTCCCGGGCAACGCGACCGGCGCCGTGGACGTGCCGGTAGCGTGCCGGTGTGTCCCTGATACGGATCCTCGCCGACGCCGCCGCGGGCGTCTTCCCGCCCGCCGACAGCTCGGTGACGGTCCTGCCGCAGCCCGCGCCGCGCGACGCCGGGGTGATCGCCTTCACCGCCCATGCCGTGGTCTTCGCGGACGCCGATCCGGAGCGGATCCGCGGGCTGCTCCCGCCCGGCGACCTCTCGGCGCCGCTCAATCCGCCGTTCCTCACCGCGCTGTGCGGGCTGCTGGACCGCACGGTGAACAACGTCGACCTGCTGACCGCCGCGCCGGCCCTGCCGGGGCCGCCGCCGGCCGCCCTGGACCTGCCCCTGCGGGAGACCGCCGACCGGGGTCATCCGCGGATCGTCCGGGCCCTGCGCCACCGTGACGGGGTACGGGCGTGGACGGTGCCCGGGGGCACCGTGCTGACGGGCCGGGGTGTGGCGGGCCGCTGGGAGGCGGCCGTGGAGGTCGATCCGGGGGCGCGCGGTAGGGGCCTCGGCCGCCGGCTCGCGCTGGCGGCACGTCATCTCGTCCCGGAGGGCGGGACGGTGTGGGCGCAGATCGCCCCGGGCAACGCGGCGAGCGTGCGGGCGTTCACGGCGGCGGGCTTCGTGCCGATGGGCGCCGAGGCGCTGCTGCTCACCGGGGAGGGCTGAGGGCCACCGGGGTCACTCGACGGCGGCGGCGGTGGCCCAGGGCAGGCTGATCCAGACCGTCTTGCCGCCCTCCGCGGTGGGGGTGACGAGCAGCGTGCCGCCGGCCTCCGCCGTGAGGTGACGGATGATCACCATGCCGCGGCCGTTGTCCTGCTGCACGGCGGCGGGCAGCCGCTGGGGCCACCGGGGGTGGCTGTCGGTGACCCCGATGCGCAGCTGCTCGTCCCGGTCCAGCTGGACGTCGAGGGTGAAGGTGGGGGACTGGCCGAGGGTGTGCAGCACCGCGTTGGTCGCGAGCTCGGAGACGATGAGCCGGACGGAGTCGGCGGGGTCCGAGTCCTCGGGCATGCCCCACTCCACCAGCAGCTCGCTCACGTAGCGACGTACCGCGGGGACCGAGGCAGGGTCGCTCGGCAGGGTGACGGATGCTTCCTGGTGGTCTGCCATGGCGACGCTGTCCCTTTCCCGCCGTGACCAGGACGCCGGCGCCTGCCGCGCCCGTGGCCGCGCGCGCGACGGCCGGCGGCGCCGTGCCCCGCCTTCCGCGCGGCACGTCCCCGTTCGGCACTCACGCGCCAGAGTGTCACTCATCGTGCCCTTAATCGGGTGTCACCACAGCTATATGCATATATCTGTCGCCCAAAGCGGTGAACTCTGCTACGAGAGAACGTATTTGCGCGGCAGACTTCGCCCGGGGACCGGCGGGGGTGCCGGAACCGGGAGGTGCACACACCATGCAGCAGGTGCCGGCGGTACGCCGCCGCAAGATCGGCTCGGAATTGCGCCGTCTGCGCGACACGGCGGGGCTCACGAGCGGTGAGGCCGCCCAGCGCCTGGGATGGCACCAGTCCAAGGTCAGCCGGATCGAGACCGGCCGCAGCGGAGTGCGCCCCGAGGACGTCACGGCGCTGCTGGACGTGTACGGGGTGCGCGACCAGCGGTTGCGGGAGATGCTCTCCGCGCTGGCGGGCGAGGGCGACCGGCGCGGCTGGTGGCATGAGTTCCGCGAGGAACTCCCCTCCGCCTACCGGGACTTCATCTCCCTGGAGACCGACGCCTGCCGGGCGCGGACCCTGGAGACCACGGTGGTGCCGGGACTGCTGCAGACCCCGGACTACGCCCGCGAGCTCACCCGGTCCGTGCTGCCGCAGCTCGGACCGCGGCAGATCGCGACCCTGGTGCAGGTGCGGATGGCCCGCCAGGCGGTGCTGCGCGCCGATCCGCCGCTGGAGCTGTGGGCGGTGCTGGACGAGGCGGTGCTGCGCCGCAGGGTCGGGGGTCCCGGAGTGATGGCGGCGCAATTGAGCCATCTTGTGGAGCTGGGTTCACTGCCTCATGTGCATCTGCAGGTGCTGCCTTTCTCGGCCGGTGGGCATATAGGCGTCACAGGCCCTTTCGTAATCTTCTCATTTCCGCGCATTGCTGATCTCGACGTGGTTGTTCTCGACCATTTGACGAGTAGTCTCTATCTGGATCAGCACGAGGACGTCAGGGCGTACGGTGCTGCCTTCAATCGGTTGCGCTCCCATGCCCTGTCGAGTGAGCAGTCGCTGTCCTTCATCTCCGGCATCGGCAAAGGCGCGTAAGGAGGCACACCCCCCATGTCCAACGCTCTGCCTCAGTACGTCACCTCCAGTGCGTCCCTCTCAGGTGTGAATTGGCGACGCAGCAGCTACAGCACGGCGGCGAACAACTGCGTCGAGACGGCCCTCATCGGGGACGGGCCGCTCTCGGGACAGCTCGCCGTACGCGACTCCAAGGATGTGCGCGGCCCCGCCCTGCTCTTCCCCCCGGCGGCCTGGGCGGAGTTCCTCGCCGCCGTGACGACGGGGAGCCTGACCGAACGCCCCTGAACTCAGGGGCGCGGCGGCGCCGTACGGACGATCGTCCCCACGGCGTCGCCGATCTCCCGGTCCGTCAGGTCCGCCCGCGCGGTGAGCCGCAACCGCGAGATCCCGTCGGGCACGGACGGTGGCCGGAAGCAGCCCACGGCGAGACCCGCCTCACGGCACGCCCCGGCCCAGGCGACGGCCGCCTCGGGCGACGGCGCCCGCACCGACACCACGCACGCGTCCGGCGCGGTGGCGTCCAGCCCCGCCCCCACCAGCCGCTCGTAGAGCTCACGGGCGACCGCCCGGGCCCGTACGGCGCGTTCCGGCTCGCGCTTGAGCAGGCGCAGCGCACCGAGCGCCGCGCCGGTGGCCGCCGGGGCGAGGCCCGTGTCGAAGATGAACGTCCGCGCGGCGTTGACCAGGTGCTCGATGACGCGGGCCGGTCCCAGCACCACGCCGCCCTGGCTGCCCAGGGACTTGGAGAGCGTGGCGGTGCACACCAGTCCGGGCGCGCCCGCCAGTCCCGCCTCCGCGGCCGCCCCCCGGCCCCCGGGACCGAGCACCCCGAGCCCGTGGGCGTCGTCCACCAGCAGCCCGGCTCCGTGCTCGCGGCAGGCGGCGGCCAGCGCGCCGAGCGGGGCCGCGTCGCCGTCCACCGAGAAGACCGAGTCGGTGACGGCCACGGCAGGGCCGTCGTGGCCGGTCAGCGCCTTGCGCAGGGCGTCCGGATCGGCGTGCCGCACGACCTCGGTGGTGGCGCGGGAGAGCCGGCAGCCGTCGATGAGCGAGGCGTGGTTGCCGCTGTCGGAGACGAGCAGCGTGTCCGGCTCGGTGCTGAGCGCCGTGACGGCGGCGAGGTTGGCGGCGTAGCCGGAGGCCAGGACCAGCGCCGCCTCGAAGCCGCAGAAGGCGGCCAGTTCGGCCTCCAGCTCGGCGTGGAGCTCGGTGCTGCCGGTGACCAGCCGTGAACCGGTCGAGCCGGCGCCCCAGCGCAGGCAGGCGTCCGCACCGGCCCGGGTCACCTCGGGGTGGTGGGCGAGCCCGAGGTAGTCGTTGGAGGCGAGGTCCAGCAGGGGCGACCGCGCGGGCCGCGGCCGCAGGGTGCGCACCAGCCCGGCCGCGCGACGCCGTTCGGCGTGCGCGTCGATCCAGTCGAACGGGTCGCGGGTCATGGTCGTCCCCTGGGGTCGGCGGAGGGTTCGGCGCCACCGTAGTGTGCCGGATCGTCTCGCACGGTGTGGTGATGCACACACCCTGAGCGAGCGGTCTTGTGGGATGCCCCATTGGCCCGGGCCCGTGCGGTACGCCAGGATCGCGACATGGATCTGCTGAATGCTTTGGTCGAGAAGGGCCTGCGCCGCGAGCTGCCCACCCGTGAGGAGGCGCTCGCCGTGCTGGCGACCTCCGACGACGAACTCCTCGACGTGGTGGCCGCGGCCGGCAAGGTGCGCCGCGCGTGGTTCGGCCGCCGGGTGAAGCTGAACTACCTGGTCAACCTCAAGTCGGGACTGTGCCCGGAGGACTGCTCGTACTGCTCGCAGCGGCTCGGCTCGGAGGCCGGGATCCTCAAGTACACCTGGCTCAAGCCCGACGAGGCGGCGGCCGCCGCGGCGGCGGGGGTCGCCGGCGGTGCCAAGCGGGTCTGCCTGGTGGCGAGCGGACGCGGCCCGACCGACCGCGACGTGGACCGCGTCTCCAAGACGATCGAGGCCATCAAGGAGCAGAACGAGGCCGTCGAGGTCTGCGCCTGCCTGGGCCTCCTCTCCGACGGGCAGGCCGAGCGGCTGCGCGGCGCGGGCGCCGACGCGTACAACCACAACCTCAACACCTCCGAGGCCACCTACGGGGACATCACCACCACGCACACCTACGCGGACCGGGTCGAAACGGTGCAACAGGCCCAGGCGGCGGGCCTTTCGGCCTGCTCCGGGCTGATCGCGGGCATGGGCGAGAGCGACGAGGACCTGGTCGACGTGGTCTTCGCGCTGCGCGAGCTGGACCCCGACTCCGTCCCGGTGAACTTCCTCATCCCCTTCGAGGGCACCCCGCTGGCGAAGGAGTGGAACCTCACCCCGCAGCGGTGCCTGCGGATTCTTTCGATGGTGCGGTTCGTCTGTCCCGATGTGGAGGTCCGCATCGCGGGCGGCCGCGAGGTGCACCTGCGGAGCATGCAGCCGCTCGCGCTGCACCTGGCGAACTCGATCTTCCTGGGCGACTACCTCACCAGCGAGGGCCAGGCCGGCAAGACCGACCTCGACATGATCGCGGACGCCGGTTTCGAGGTGGAGGGCGCCGGCGAGGTGACCCTGCCCCAGCACCGGGCGGACGTGGCGGCCCCGGCCGGGGGCTGCGGTTCCCACGCCTCCGCCGGCTGCGACTCGCACGGCGAGGGCGGCGGCTGCGGCCCTTGCGGCGGCCACGGCCACGGCGACACCCACGGCGACCTCGCGCAGCCCGCGACGGCCGGTGCCGCCCGCACCGACCTGGTGGCCGTGCGCCGCCGCGGCACCGGCACGGACCTGCCGCCCAATGCCTGAGCCGCTCACCCCGGGCGAGCTGCTGGCACTGGACCGGGAGCACGTCTGGCATCCGTACGGGCCCATGCCGGGCCGTCAGGAACCGCTCGTCGTCGAGTCCGCGGCCGGGGTCCGGCTGCGGCTTGCCGAGCCGTTCGAGGGCGCCGGCGAACTCGTCGACGGGATGTCGTCGTGGTGGTCGGCGATCCACGGCTACAACCACCCGGTGCTCAACGAGGCGGCCCGCGGCCAGCTGGACCGGATGAGCCACGTGATGTTCGGCGGGCTCACCCACGAGCCCGCCGTGCGGCTGGCCGCCCGCCTGGTCGAGATCACCCCCGATCCGCTGCGGCACGTCTTCCTCGCCGACTCCGGCTCGGTGTCGGTCGAGGTCGCGGTCAAGATGTGCCTGCAGTACTGGCGTTCGCTCGGGCGGCCGGAGAAGCAGCGTCTGATGACCTGGCGCGGCGGCTACCACGGCGACACGTGGCAGCCGATGTCCGTCTGCGATCCCGAGGGCGGCATGCACGGGCTGTGGTCCGGCGTCCTGCCCCGGCAGGTCTTCGCGGACGCGCCGCCGGCCGCGTACGAGGAGGCGTACGCCGGCCACCTGCGGGAGACGATCGCCGCTCACGCGCACGAACTCGCCGCGGTCGTCGTCGAGCCCGTCGTGCAGGGCGCGGGCGGCATGACCTTCCACTCCCCCGCCTACCTGCGGGTGCTGCGCGAGGCCTGCGACGAGCACGACGTGCTGCTGGTGTTCGACGAGATCGCCACCGGCTTCGGGCGGACCGGGACGCTGTTCGCCGCCGACCAGGCGGGCGTCTCGCCGGACGTGATGTGCGTCGGCAAGGCCCTGACCGGGGGCTACCTCACGATGGCCGCCACCTTGTGCACCGCGCGCGTCGCCGACGGGATCTCCCGGGGCGAGGTGCCGGTGCTCGCCCACGGCCCGACCTTCATGGGCAATCCGCTGGCCGCGGCCGTCGCCTGCGCCTCGCTCGACCTGCTGCTCGGCCAGGACTGGGCGCAGGAGGTCAAGCGGATCGAGGCCGGGCTGCGCGAGGGGCTCGCACCCGCCGCCGGCCTCCCCGGGGTACGCGACGTGCGGGTGCTGGGCGCGATCGGTGTCGTCCAGCTGGACCACCAGGTCGACCTCGCCGCCGCGACGCGGGCCGCCGCCCGCAGCGGGGTATGGTTGCGGCCGTTCCGGGACTTGATCTACACGATGCCCCCGTACGTCACGGGGGACGAGGACATCGCGCGCATCTGCGCGGCGGTGCGCGCGGCGGCGGAGGCGGCATGACGGTGTTGTTCGTGACCGGTACGGGCACGGAGATCGGCAAGACGGTGACGACGGCCGCGATCGCGGCGACGGTGCTGCTCGGCGAGTACAGCGTCGCGTACCTCAAGCCCGCGCAGACCGGGGTGGGCCCCGGCGAGCCGGGCGACGCCGCCGAGGTCACCCGCCTGGCCGGTCCCGAGGTCACCGGCGTCGAACTGGCCCGGTACCCCGAGCCGCTGGCCCCCGCCACGGCCGCACGGCGCTCCGGACTCGCCCCGGTGGGCCCGGCCGACATCGCGGAGGCGGCGGCGAAGCTGGCGGCGGTGCACGACATCGTCCTCGTCGAGGGCGCGGGCGGGCTGCTCGTCCGGCTCGACGACACGGGCTCGACGCTGGCGGACGCGGCACGGATGCTCGCGGCCCCGGTGCTCGTCGTCGCCCCGGCCGGGCTCGGCACCCTCAACGCTGCCGCGCTGACGACGGAGGCCCTGAAGGCGCGGGACCTGAAGTGCGCCGGCGTCGTCATCGGCAGCTGGCCGGACGACGCGGACCTGGCCGCCCGCTGCAACCTCGCCGACCTGCCCGAGGTCACCGGCGCCCCGCTCGTGGGCGCCCTGCCCGCCGGCGCGGCCGCCCTCGACCCCGCCGACTTCCGGCAGGCGGCACCCGGTTGGCTCTCCCCCCGCATCGGCGGCATCTGGGACGCCGCCGCCTTCACCTCGTACTGGGCGCCCGCCGACCCCGCCTGACCCGCACCGCCGTCCGGCCCCGGGCGCGTCCGGGACGGACGGCGGGCGACACGCCGGATCCGCCCCGGAACGGGGAGGCTTGGGACGGGCTCCGAAGCGGCAGAATCGGAAGTGGGGGGTGCCGAGACGAAGGAGGTCCGGCCATGAGGAGCCGTACCGGCGCGACGGGCGAAGCCGTCCACCACCCGCTGTTCGCCCGCTTCTACGCCCGCTGCGGCCCGGTGATGGACGCCCGCGCGGGCTTCGGCGCGCACCGGCGGACCGTGCTCGCGGGACTCACCGGCCGGGTCATCGAGATCGGCGCAGGCTCGGGGCTGAACTTCCGTCACTACCCGCGCACCGTCGCCGAGGTCGTGGCGATCGAGCCGGAACGGCATCTGCGCCGGCTGGCCGTCGACGCCGCGCAGCACGCCGAGGTGCCGGTGGACGTCGTACCCGGGGTCGCCGAGGCGCTGCCGGTCAAGAGCGAGGCCTTCGACGCGGCGGTCGCCTCGCTGGTGCTGTGCTCCGTACGCGACCAGAAGCGCGCCCTGGCCGAGCTCCGCCGGGTACTGCGCCCGGGCGGGGAACTGCGGCTGCTGGAGCACTGCCGGGCCGAGGGCCGAGCGCACGCGGCGCTGCAGTGGGCGGTGGACCGCACCGTGTGGCCGCTGCTGTTCGGCGGCTGCCGGACCGGGCGGGACACGCTCACCGCGGTCGAGGCGGCCGGGTTCGAGGTGCTGGAGCTGCGCCGCTTCCGCGTTCCGGAGCGCGCCAAGGGCCTCACCCTGCCCGTGCCGAGCGCCCCGCACATCCTGGCCACCGCGCGCCGCCCCGCCTGAGCTCCACCGCTCTGTACCTACTGGTATGTACACTGCCGGCATGGAGACGACGTCGGAACGCCTGATCGAGAGCACCCGCGAACTGCTCTGGGAACGCGGCTACGTCGGCACCAGCCCGAAGGCCATCCAGCAGCGCTCCGGCGTCGGCCAGGGCAGCATGTACCACCATTTCTCGGGCAAGCCGGAGCTCGCGCTCGCCGCCGTGCGCCGTACCGCCGAGCAGATGCGGCAGACCGCCGAACGCGAACTCGCCGGCCCGGGCACGGCGGTCGAGCGGGTCTCGCGCTACCTGCGCCGCGAGCGCGACGTGCTGCGCGGCTGCCCGATCGGGCGGCTCACCCAGGACCCGGAGGTCGTCGCCAGCCCGCAACTGCGGGCGCCGCTCGACGAGACCTTCGAGTGGCTGCGCGGCCGGCTCGCGGACGCGCTCGCCGAGGGCCAGGCGCGTGGGGAGATCGCGCCCGGCCTCGACACCGGCGACATCGCGGCCACGCTCGTGGCCGTGCTCCAGGGCGGCTACGTGCTCGCCCGCGCGGCGGGCTCGGCCGCGCCGTTCGACCAGGCCGTCAGCGGCGCGCTGGCCCTGCTGGCACAGCGGGCCTGAGCGGCGTCCGGCGAGGGACAGCCCTTGCGCCGGACCGCTTGTCACAGGCGACTACTAGGGTGACGCCCGTTGATCACCGGACGAGTGATGCCTCCGGTGTGCGGTCGTGGGTGGGAGGGGTTGCTGTGCGGCGCTGGGAACTTGTCGGTGGTGGATCCGCGAAATTCTGGGAAGCAGCGGTCGACGGCGCGCTGGTGACCGTGCGCTACGGACGGATAGGTGCCGAGGGGCGGCTCCAGGAGAAGGAGTTGGGGTCGGCCGAAGCGGCATCGGCGCACTTCGGCAAGCTGGTCGCCGAGAAGGAGCGCAAGGGCTACCTCGAGGTCGGTTCGTCGGCACCACAGCCGCCGGAGCCGGCAGCGGCAGCGGTAGCGGCAGCGGCCAAGCCGGAATCGCAGCCCGAGCCGGAGGCGCCGCCGGAGGGCGCACTTCCCGACGAGGACACGTTCGTCCTGCCCGGCTCATGGCGCCGGGTGCTGCACCCGCGCCGCGGCGGAGTTCGGCGGGGCGTCGCCGTGCCGGCGCCGGATGCCACCGACCAGGTCCAGGAACGGATCGCGGCCGAGCTGGACTGGATCGAGCAGGTGCTCGCCGCACAGCAGGCGAATCCGGCCCTGGTCAAGGCAGCGCGCGCCTATCTGGCGGGGAAGCCGGACCCCCTCGGGGCAGCCGTCCTGGCGAACCTGGTGACGCCCGTCTGGCCCCCCGCCGCAAGGGAGGATTTCCCGTTCGCCGACGCGTGGGCCGCGAGCCACGGGCCGGCCTTCGCCGCCCGCGCGGTCGTGGAGGTCTTCGACATCGACGCCGGCCAACGGCATCGACAGGGTCACGGCATTCCGACACTGCGCTTCCGGGGCCTGACCGACTACATCGCGCCCCAACCCGCACGTCAGCTGGCGGACCGGGTGCGTGCGCTGCTCGCCTGCGCGGACGACGAGACCTACCAGGAGACCGTCACCGCGCTGCGTGAGTGCCGCACCACCGCGCGGCGCCGGGTCGTCGCCGCCTATCTCGCGCCGGGCACGCCCGGCTGGGCCGACGAGTGCATCGCCGAGGAGCCCGGTTACGGATCCGGCGGTGACGTGCTCCGGCCGCTGCTGCTCTGCGCGCTCGACGATCCCGGGCAGGTCGGCCGGCTCGGCCCGGCCCCCAAGCTCGTCTGGCGCGGCTGGTCCGTGACACTGGTCGCCACGCTCGCCGACGGCCTGGGCACGGAGTGCGTGCCCTTCCTCAACGAGGCGATCGAACGGTCCTGGGACGCCGACCAGTTCCGGAGCATCACCATGGCGGTGGCGAACTTCCCGACCGACGAGGCCTTCAGGCTGCTGCTGTCCCGTCTGGACAACAAGCACATCCGCCCCGCCATACAGGAGGCCATGCAGCGCTACCCGGGCCGGGCCCTGCGTCTGCTCGCCGAAGCGGGCCTCAAGGACGGGAAGAACGCCCCTGCGGCACGCCAGCTCCTCAACACGCACGTGATGCTGAACAACGCGCGGTTGCCCGAGTTGCTGCCGCGACTCGGCACTGCGGCGGCGGAACTGGTGCGGTCGCTCGACGGTGCGCGCGAGCGCGTCACCGAGGCGGCGCCGGAGGTGTTGCCGGCGCTGCTCGTCTCACCGCCCTGGACGCGCAGGCGAACACCCCTCAAGCCACGGGTGCTCACGGGCCTGGTGCCGGACGGCACGCGGCGGCTGGCGTGGCGCGAGGGCGAAAGGGAGCGCTGGGCCGGGCACCCGTCCTGGGGCTGGGAATACCCCCGGACGACCGACTGGGACCAGGAGGCCCGCACGATCCTCGGACGCGAATCGGGCCTGTGGCAATCGACGCGCTTCTTCGTCCAGGGCCCACTCGACGTGCTCTCGCCCTGGCTGGAGAAGTGGTCGCCGGAGGACCTCTGGGGTGGCGCGGACCTCCTCAAGCCTGTCGTCGCCAAATACGGCATGGCGGCGCTGCCGCTCGCCCTCAAGGTGGCCTCAGCCAAGCCGGCGCACCTCACCCCGCTCCTGATGCCCTTCCTCGACCTGGGCGCGGCACGGTTGATGGCGGACGGGCTGGTCCGGCTCAAGTCGGTGCAGATGACGGCCCGCTCCTGGTTCGCCCGGTACGGGATCGACGCGGGCCTGCTGCTCGTACCGGACGCCGTCGGACAGCCCGGCCCGGCCCGGAAGGCGGCCGAACAGGCCTTGCGCCTGGTCGCGTCCGCCGAGGGGACGGACGCCGTCCTGGCCGCCGTGACCGCGGCACACGGCGGCGAGGCGGCCGGGATCGTCGCCGAGACGCTGGCCGCGGACCCCCTGGAGATCGCGCTCCCCGCCCGGATGCCGGCCCTGCCCAGCTGGGTGCAGCCCTCGGTGCTCCCGCAGATCCTGCTCACCTCCGGCGAGGCACTGCCGGACGAGGCGGTCCGCCACGTGCTGACCATGCTCGCCCTGTCGAAACCCGGTGACCCGTACCCCGGGGTCGCCGTCGTCGGCGAGACGTGCCGCGCCGACTCGCTGGCCGACTTCGTCTGGGCCCTGTTCGAGGAGTGGCGGCAGGCGGCCATGCCGGCCAAGGAGAGCTGGATCCTGCACGCACTCGGTCGGCTGGGGGACGACGGGACGGTGCGACGGCTCACTCCGATCCTGCGCGACTGGCCGGGTCAGGGTGCGCACCACCGCGCGGTCGAGGGCCTGAACGTGCTGGCCGAGATCGGCAGCGACGTCGCCCTCATGCACCTCCACGGCGTCGCCCAGCGGGTGAAGTTCAAGGCGCTCAAGGTCCGGGCCCAGGAGAAGATCTCCGAGGTGGCGGAGGGACTGGGGCTGAGCGGCGAGCAGCTGGCGGACCGCCTGGTGCCCGATCTCGCACTGGACCCGGACGGCACGACGGTCGTCGACTACGGCACGCGCCGCTTCACGGTGGGTTTCGACGAGCAGCTGCGTCCCTTCGTGCTGGACGCCGACGGGAAGCGCCGCAAGGATCTGCCCGCCCCCGGCGTCAAGGACGACCAGGAGCTCGCCCCGGCCGAGCGCAAGCGCTTCGCGGCGTTGAAGAAGGACGTCCGCACCATCGCCTCCGACCAGATCCGCCGTCTGGAGGCGGCCATGGTCACGCAGCGGACCTGGACCGCGGCGGAGTTCCGTGAGTTGTTCGTGCAGCACCCCCTGGTCCGGCATCTGGTGCGCCGGCTGGTCTGGCTCGCCGACACGGCCGGCGCGGCGACCGCCTTCAGGGTCGCCGAGGACCGCAGCTTCGCCGACGTCAACGACGACGAGTTCACGCTCGCCGCCGAGGCGACGGTCCGGCTGGCCCATCCGCTGCACTTGGGCGGCACGGTGCCGCAGTGGTCCGAGCTGTTCGCGGACTACGAGATCCTCCAGCCCTTCCCGCAGCTCGGCCGACCGGTGCTTCGGCTGACGCCGCAGGAGGAGACCGCCAACCGCCTGCACCGGTTCGAGGGGTGCAAGGTGCCGGTGGGCCGCCTGCTCGGACTGACCAAGCGGGGGTGGGAGCGGGGGGAGCCGCAGGACGCCGGTGTCGAGCGGTGGTTCTCCAAGCGGCTCGCCGAGGGCTGTCACCTGGTCATCGCCCTGGACGAGGGCATCGCCGTCGGCGTCGTCGACATGTTCCCCGACCAGACCTTCGAGACGGTCTGGCTGGACACGGAGCCCTGCGACCACTGGTCCAGCCGGGAGTACCCACTGCGCTTCGGCGACCTCGACCCGATCGCCGCCTGCGAACTGCTCGCCGACCTGGAAGGGGTGACGGCCCGGTGACCGCCGTCGACGACGCATCCGCGACCCGGCCGCCCGACCGGGCCCCGGATCCGGAAGGCTCCCCGCTGCAGCGCCCCCCTGCCGAGGTCAGGTACGCGGAGGAACTGGCGGCTCTCCGGGCCCGGGACGAGGACCCTCGCCCGCCGGGGTGGCAGCTGAGCCTGCGGGCGGCGCGCCGGTTCATCGTCGGGGACGCGGAGGCCGGGATCAGCCGCAAGTTCGTCGGCAACCGCTCCCTGGTCGAGCGCGCGCTGGTGACGCTGGCGACCAACCGCGGCCTGATGCTGGTCGGCGAGCCGGGCACGGCCAAGTCGCTTCTGTCGGAGCTGATCGCCGCGGCGGTCAGCGGCACCTCGACGCTGACCGTCCAGGGCGGCGCGGCCACCACCGAGGACCAGATCAAGTACTCCTGGAACTACGCGCTGCTCGTCTCCGAGGGGCCGTCACCGCGCTCGCTGGTGCCCGCGCCGATGCTGCACGGCATGGCCGAGGGCCGGATCGTCCGCTTCGAGGAGATCACCCGCTGTCCGCTGGAGGTGCAGGACTGCCTGCTCTCGCTGCTGTCCGAACGCGTCCTGGCCGTTCCGGAGCTGGACGGTCCCGAGGGTATGGTCTTCGCGCGGAGCGGATTCAACGTCATCGCCACCGCCAACACCCGTGACCGGGGCGTCAACGAGATGAGCGCCGCGCTCAAGCGGCGATTCAACTTCGAGACGGTCTTCCCCATCGCGGACTTCGACACCGAGCTCGCACTCGTCGAAGCGGAGGCGGGAGCCCTGCTGCGCCGGTCCGGGGTGGAGGCGCCGCCGGACCGTGACGTGCTCGAGGTACTGGTGGGGACCTTTCGCGAGCTGCGCGGGCAGCAGGCGTCCGGCGAGCGGCTCTCCGCTGTGATGAGCACGGCGGAGGCCGTCTCGGTGGCGCACGCGGTGGGCGTGCGCGGCTGGTTCCTGCGCGGGGAGCCCGGCGACGCCGCCGATCTGGTCACCTGTCTGGCCGGCACGGCGGCCAAGGACAGCCCGGAGGACCTGGCCCGGCTTCGCCGGTTCCTCGACCAGCAGGCAGGGCGTCGGCACGGCGCCCAGTGGCAGGCCCTCCATGAGGCACGACACCTGCTGGCCGACTGATGACCACGGTCTTCATCGGCGTTCGCCACCACTCGCCGGCCTGCGCCCTCCTGGTGGCCCGCACCATCGAGGCGCTCCGGCCTGCCTACGTACTGGTGGAGGGGCCGGCCGACATGAACGGGCGGCTGGACGAGCTGCTGCTGGGCCATGAGCTGCCGATCGCCGTGTTCAGCCACTACCGCGACGAAGAGCGCACGGCGACGTCCTGGACACCGCTGTGCGACTACTCCCCCGAGTGGGTCGCGCTGCGGTCCGGCCGGGCCGCCGGCGCACAGGTGCGCTTCATCGACCTGCCCGCCTGGCACCCGGCCTTCACCGGGCGCCCGGAGCCGCTGGCCAACCGCTACGCCGACGCCGAGGCCCGCTACGCGGCGGCGACGCAGCGCCTGTGCAGCCGGTTCGACGTGGACTGCGTCGACGCGCTGTGGGACCGGCTGTTCGAGATCGCCGGTCCGGAGGGGCTCCAGCGGCGGCTCGACGCCTACTTCGACCTGGTACGGGGCGACTCCGAGGCCGAACAGGGGGACCGGGCGCGGGAGCAGTACATGGCCTCCTGGGTCCGCGCCGCGGCCGCCCGGGCGGAGGAGCGGCCGGTGCTCGTGGTCACCGGCGGATTCCACACGCCGGCGCTGCGGGCGCTGGCCGCGCCACCGGTCCGCACCACGGACGCACCGGGGACCACGCCGGCGCCGTGGCCCGGGATCCCCGAACCGCCCGCCGGGGCCGTCGGCGGCAGCTTCCTGGTGCCGTACTCCTTCCACCAGCTCGACGCCTTCGCCGGTTACCAGTCCGGCATGCCCTCGCCCGGCTACTACCAACTGCTGTGGGAACACGGCCCCGCTGCAGCGGCGGACGGACTGCTGGAGCAGGTCGTCGGACGGCTGCGAGGACGACGCCTTCCGGTGTCGACCGCCGATCTGATCGCGGCCAGGAGCCTCGCCCAAGGTCTGGCCGCGATGCGCGGGCACCCGTTGCCGGCCCGGACCGATGTGCTCGACGGCCTGGCGGCCACGGTGCTCAGCGATGCTCTGGAGCAGCCGTTGCCCTGGACCGGGCACGGCACGCTCACGCCGGGCACGGATCCGGCGGTGGTCGAGATGGTCGCCGCGAGCACCGGCGACCGGACCGGCCTCCTGCATCCGGACACGCCCGCCCCGCCGCTCGTCCTGGATGTGGCGGCCCAGTTGCAGCAGTGCGGGATCGTCCTGGGAGAACGGGCCACGGCCGACCTGACCGATCCGGCCGGCCTCGCCCGCAGCCGGTTGCTGCACCGGCTGCGTGTCCTGGGCGTTCCGGGGCACGTCCGCACCTCGGGCCCCGCGGCCGGATCGGACCCGGTCTTCGCCGAACGCTGGGAGCCCGGCCCGGCACACGGACGCGAGGCGGCGCTGATCGAGGCCGGTGCGTACGGCGCGCGGCTGGAGGAGGCCGCCGCCGTGGCGCTGTCGGCGCGCGTGCGGTCCGCGGGGGGCACACCAGGTGGGTCGCCGGATGCGGCCACGGCCACCTTGTCGGAGGTGCTCTTCGACGCGGTGCTCTGCGGTGCGGACACGCTCTCCACCGAGTTGCTGGGCTCCCTGGCGTCCCGCGTGCGCGGGCTCGGTGAGCTCGGCCCGGCCGGTGAGGTGCTGACCACCGCGCTCCAGCTGTGGCGGCACGACCGCGTGTACGGCACGGCCGGGAATCCCCTGCTCGGCGAAGTCGTCGACAAGGCGGTCGACCGGGTGTTCTGGCTGGCCGAGGGCCTGCACGGAGGCAAAGGGGTCGACTTCGCCCGGCTGCGGGCCCTGTCCGCCGCCCGCGACGCACTGCGGCACGCGGAGTGCCTGCTGACGCTCTCCCGGACGGCGGCGGCCGACACGGCCCGGCGGATCGGTGCCGACGCCGCCGCCCCCGCGGACCTGCGTGGCGCGGCTCTGGGCCTGCGGCTGTCCCTCGGCCTGGCCGGTGACGACGCCGTCGGCCAGGCACGTCTCCTCGCGACCTCGGATCCCGAGGAGCTCGGCGACTGGCTGGCCGGACTGTTCGCCCTGGCCCGGGACGAGTTGACGGGCGGCGGTGGAACCCTCGCCGACGGGTCGGGCCCCTCCCTGCTGGACGTACTCGACGAGATCGTCGTCTCCATGGCGGACACGGACTTCCTGATCGGCCTGCCCGCGCTGCGGCAGGCCTTCGCCTTCTTCCCGCCCCGTGAGCGCGAGCGCATCGCGGAGCAACTGCTGGAGCGTCGCGGCCGACGCGGCTCGGCCCGCTCACTGCTGCGCACGTCCGCAGACCCCTTGGTACTCGCCCGCGCCCGCGCCTTGGAGGAGAACGTGATCCGCCTGCTCGACAGGTACGGTCTGCGAGCCGGGCAGGCGAAGCGATGACCGCGCGGAACCACCCCACGGCCGGCTCCGCCCCGCAGCTCCCCGACGCCGGGCTGGAACGGTGGCGGCTGATCCTGGGTGCGCCGGCCGACCGCTGCACGGGCCCGCTCGGCCCGCAGGCCGCCGCCCGCGACGTGGCACTGGACTGGCTCTACGGCCGCGACCCGGACCTGGTGCGACGCGGGGTGCGCCGTGGCGCCTCCGCAGGACGGGAGGGCGGTGACGGCGCCTCCCTGATCACCGCGGTGGACTGGCTCGACGACATCCACCGGCTGTTCCCCAAGGAGACCGTCGAGCGGCTCGAGCGCGACGCCGTGGAGCAGTACGAGATCAACGAGATCGTCACCGACCCCGACGTGCTCTCCCGCGTCGAACCGAACGCGACCCTGCTCCGCGCCGTACTGCGCACCAAGCACCTGATGAACCCGCAGGTGCTGGCGATGGCCAGGCGCATCGTCGAGGCGGTGGTCAGGGATCTGATGGAACGGCTGCGCCCGGAGGTGCGCCGGGCTTTCGCCGGCGCCCGCTCGCGCCGCCCCAGCCGGCTGCCGCTGGCGCGGGACTTCGACTTCCGGGGCACGATCCGGGCGAACCTGGCCCACTACCAGCCCGAGGAGCGCCGGATACTGATCGAGCGGCCGCGCTTCCACTCACGGACTCGGCGGCACCTCCAGCAGTGGCAGCTGATCCTGCTGGTGGACCAGTCCGGCTCGATGGCGGGCTCGGTCATCCACTCCGCGGTCACCGCCGCCTGTCTGTGGAACCTGCCCGGTCTCCGCACGCACCTCGTCGCCTTCGACACCCAGGTGGTCGATCTGACCGCGGACGTCACCGACCCGGTGGAGCTGCTGATGCGGGTCCAGCTCGGTGGCGGTACGGACATCGCGCGCGCCGTCGCTTACGCCGCGGACCTGGTGGACAACCCACGCCGCACCATCGTCGCGATCGTGTCCGACTTCTACGAGGGCGGCGATGCCTATCGGCTGGTCCGCACCGTGCGCAGCCTCGTCCAGCAGGGCGCGACCGTGCTCGGCCTGGCCGCGCTGGACGAGGAGGCAAACCCCGACTACGACCGGGCACTCGCGGCCCGGCTGGCCCAGGAGGGAGCCCACGTGGGTGCCATGACCCCTGGGCGGCTGGCCGAGTTCGTCGCCGAGAAGGTGGCCCGGTGAACGGTGGGACGACTGCTTCGGCTGCCGGCGCGCCGCCGCGTGAGGATCTGCTGGCCCTCACCACCGACACGCTCGCCTCCCTCGCCAACCGCGGCTTGGTGAAGCGCGCCGCCAAGGATGTGGATGCCGGCTCGGGGCCGGACGTCAGCTGCGAGGCCGACGGAACCGTCCGCGGCACCTACCCGGACGGCACCCGGACACGGCTGCCCGTCGGGGCCGGCCTGGAAGCCGCGGAGTGCAGCTGCGCGGCGACCGGCGTGTGCCGCCATCGGATCAGCCTGGTCCTGGCGTACCAGCGGCTGGCCGGTACCGCCGAACCCACAGGCCCGGAAGTGACCGCCTGGTCGCCGGGCGAGTTCGACGACGCCGCGCTCGAGGCCGCGTTGGGACGGGCCGCTCTGCTGGCCGCGCGCCGGATCCGGGAGCGCGGCTTCTCGGCGACCGTGCACCGCCCGAACGCGGCGCGACCCGTACCGACGGCCGATCTGCCGACGTGCACCGTGCGCTTCCCCGTCCCGCACCAGCTCGGCTACGCCCTCACCGACGCCGCGGCCCCGCGCCGCGGGGAGATGATCACGCTTGCGGTCTGGGCCTTCCGCGCCGCGGACGACGACGCCCAAGCCGGCGCGGACGCGCAGGTCGCCGTCGGCGGACGCCCACCCGCCGCGCCGGACGCCGACGACGCGCTCGACGCCGCCGTCGCCCTGGCCGATGAGTTGCTGCTGGACGGCATCGCGCACACGACCCCGGTGTTCGCAGCGCAATTGGACCGCGCCGGCGCGGAGCTGTCGGATGCCTCGCTCCACTGGCCCGCCGCGATCATGGCGGACCTGCGCCGCCAGGTCGACGCCTACGCCGGGCGCGATGCGCACCACGAGGCCGGGCGTGTGGCGCACCTCCTCGCCGAACTGCACGCCCGCCGTCGCGCGGGTGGGTCCGACCGCCCGGGCGTGCTCGGTACGCAGGAGCCGGCCGATACCCCGCTGCGCCGGGTGCGGCTGGTCTCCCTCGGCTGCCGGGTCACCGGCCGGACGGCGTCGGAGCGCACCGCCGAGGTGTACTTCGCGCACCCGGCCGCCGGGATCGCCCTGGTCCTGCGCAAGCGCTGGGAGGTGGCGGAAGGCCACTCCCTCACCGGCCACGACCTGGCTTCACGCCGCCTGCTCGGATCCCCGCTGCGGGCGCTGTCCGGGGCCAACGTCGTCAGCGAGCACATCTCCCGCAGTCCCAGCCGCACCGTGACCATCGGACGCGGACGCATCGCCCCCACGAGTGTCACGCCGCTCGGTTCGGCCTGGGCCGATCTCCCCGACTCCCTCCTGATCAGCGATCTCGCCGCAGCGCTGTCCTCCTGGGAGGGCCGGCCACCGCGCTTGATCCGGCCCAGGGTGGAGGCCGACACCGCCCGGGTACTGGCCGTGGCCCGCGTCGAGTCCGTCGGCTACGACGCCGCTCGGCAACGACTCGAAGCGGTCGTCCGGGATCCGTCGGGCAACGCGGCGGTGGTCCGTGCCGACCACAACCCCGCCTGTCCCGGCGGCCTGGACGCGCTGGCCACGGCACTGGGCAGTCCCCGGGTCCGGTTCGTGAGCGGCCTGCTGGGCCGGGAGGGCGGCCGTCCGGTGCTCGACCCGCTGGCCGTCCTCACCGAGGACGGCCTCGTCGTACCCGACCTCGAAGCAGGCGAGGGCGCGGGGCCACTCTCCGAGGCTGTTCCGCACACCTGCGACCCGATCGCCCAGGCACTCGAATCGGGCTTGTCCGCGCTCGCGGACATCGCGCACAGCGGCCTGCGCGGCCGCAGTCCTTCCGCTCGCGACCGCCTCGCAGCGGCGGCCGCAGGGCTCCGCCGTACCGGGCTCCAGTCCGCCGCGGCGCTGCTCGACTCGTTCGCCGGGAGCTCGGACGGGGAAACAGCCGGGGCAGCGACGGCTCCGTGGGTGGACGCCGTGATCCACTTTCTGGTCAGCCTCGAACTGCACCAGGAGGCCGATGCCTGACGACGGCCGGCCCGGTCTGCGGCCGGGCTTCAGACGCACCAGGTGCGCAGTTCGTCGGCGATCTCGTGCACGTCGGCGGTGCCGCCCTTGACCAGCCGGGCCAGGTCGCGCACCCGTTCGGGGGAGGTGGCGACCTTCAGGCCGCTGGCCACCAGGTAGGCGTAGGCGACCGCGGAGGCGAAGAGCGCGTTGGACCGCTCCAGGGCCGGTACATGGACCAGGAGTTGCAGCAGGCACGCCGCCCGCTCGTGGGGGTCGGCGTAGACGGGGACGCCGAATATCTCCGCCTGGTGGCGGCCGACCGCGGCGACGAGGGCGCCCCAGTCGGTCACCTGGGGGTCACCGGGGGTGTTGTGCTCGGCGACCATGAGCAGCCAGGCGAGGTCGATCTGCAGGGTCAACGGCGTCCTTCGCGCTCCGTGCCGAACTCCTCGGCGAAGACGGACTCGTAGCGCTGCATGAAGTCGGCGGCGGCCTCGACGAAGCTGCGGCCCGCTTCCCCCGCGTCCTTCCGGACGAGTTCCTCGATGTACCGGTTGACGCTGACGCCCCGCTGCGCGGCCCGCTCGCGGGCGGCCGCGGCGGTGGTCTCGTCCACCCGCACGTTCAACTGCGTCTTGGCCATACCCTCAAGCTAGCGCCGATGCACTAGCAGTGACAAGCGGCTCCCGGGCGCATCCGCCCGGAGCCCGTGCGCCCCGGGGCCCGACGGGGCTCCGGGGCCCGACGGGGCTCCGGGGCGCACGGGGAGCGCGTTCAGAGGCGGCCCGCCACCGTGCGCGCCAGTTCTTCGAGCGGCTCGTCGAACCGGGACGGTTCCTCGTTGCGGACCAGCCGGATCGCGACCCACTGACCGGACACCCGCAGGAAGACCGATCCGTCCTCCAGCCAGGCCTCGTCGCCGATGCCGTCGAGCGGCTTCAGTTCGTGGCCGAGCCCGCGTTCGGCGTCGTAGTAGTTCTTCCCCGACTCCCCCGCGAAGACCTCGACCTGCGCCGTCGGGCCCGACTCCGGCGCGGGGTAGGTGCAGGTCCCCTCCAGGTCCCGACCGGGTTCGAGGGCCGTACCGGCGAGCCGCTCGGCCTCCTCCTGCGTCACCAGGGCGCACGGGTCGCCGGCCGTCCCACCCGGCGACGACGCGGACGGCTGCCCCGGCGACGCCGCGGACGACCGCGCCGCGCCCGGGGTGCCCGGCGCGGTCGCGGACGGCTTGTCGCCGGCGTCGTCGGCCGCCGGGTCCTGGCACCCCTGGAGCGCCAGGGCCAGCAGCGCCACCACGGGCGCCACCGCCCAGGCCTGCGTGCGCCTGCGGCCACCGGACCCGGTCCGGATACGTGCATGCACCATCGATTCGGTCCCCCCTCGGTACTGGTCCTCGTCCCCGTCCCGGCCACACCGTGCCCGTCCCGGGTGCACCTACAGACGTACCGGGACGGCCGGCCGGTTTCGGCCGGCCGAACTCGCGGTCGCACGGCGGCCGCCCGCGCGCCCCCGGCGCTCACCCTCGGGGACGATGCGGCACCGCACCCGACGACCTACGCTCGGGTCGCATACGGACAAGTACGCACTTCCTCATCTTGGGGGGCAAGCGTGTCGACATGGACGGCAGCGGACACAGAGGGCATCGAGGCGGGAGCGGAGCCCGCCGCGCGGGCGACCGCGCTGACGAAGGCGTACGGGACGGGCGAGACACGGGTGGTGGCGCTGGACGCGGTGGACGTGGAGATCGCCCGCGGCCGCTTCACCGCCGTCATGGGGCCCTCCGGCTCCGGCAAGTCCACGCTCATGCACTGCCTGGCGGGGCTGGACTCGGTCACCTCGGGGCAGGTCTGGATCGGCGAGACCGAGATCACCCGTCTGGCGGAACGCGAACTGACCCGGCTCCGCCGTGACCGGGTCGGCTTCGTCTTCCAGGCGTTCAACCTGCTGCCGACGCTCACGGCCGCCGAGAACATCACGCTGCCCATGGACATCGCCGGCCGCAGACCCGACCGGGAGTGGGTGGACCGGGTGATCGACACGCTGGGCCTGCGCGACCGGCTGGGGCACCGTCCCGCACAGCTGTCGGGCGGCCAGCAGCAGCGTGTGGCGTGCGCCCGCGCGCTGGCCTCCCGGCCGCAGCTGATCTTCGCCGACGAGCCGACCGGCAACCTGGACTCGCAGGCGGGCGCCGAGGTGCTCGGCTTCCTCCGCGAAGCCGTGGACGCCCTCGGCCAGACCGTGGTGATGGTGACCCACGACCCCACCGCGGCGGCCTGGTCGGACCTGGTGCTCTTCCTGGGCGACGGACGGATCGTCGACGAGATGCACGGGCCCACCGCGGACGGCGTCCTGGAACGGCTCAAGCGGTTCGACGCGCTGCGCAAGCACGGCTAGGCAACGGCGCATGCTCCGGGCGACGCTGCGCAGCTTCCTGGCCCACAAGGGCCGGCTGCTGCTCAGCGCGCTCGCCGTCCTGCTGTCGGTCGCCTTCGTCACCGGCAGCATGATCTTCTCCGACACCGTCAACCGCACCTTCGACCACCTGTTCGCCTCGACGGCCGCCGATGTGACGGTGGGCCCCCCGGAGGCCTTCAGCGAGGACCAGCAGTTCGCCTCCGGCCAGGTGCGCACCCTGCCGGCGTCCCTGCTGGACCGGGTGAAGGCGGTACGGGGCGTCGCCGACGCGCGGATCGACGTCACCGTCCGCAACACCACCGTGGTCGACGCCGCGGACCAGCCGGTCGGCCCGACCACGGGCGCGCCCACCCTGGCCACCAACTGGTCGGGGAACCCGCGCAGTCCCGTCCGGCTGACCAGCGGGCACGCGCCGCACGGCCCCGACGAGGCGCTGATCGACGCCGACACCGCGGCGAAGCGTCACCTGGAGATCGGCGACCGGCTGCGGGTGCTGGCGCAGCCGGGCGCGTTCCCGGTCCGGCTCGTGGGCATCGCCACCTTCACCACGACCAATCCCGGCGCCGCCCTGCTGTTCGTCGACACCCCCACCTCGCAGTCGCGCCTGCTGGGCCGGACCGGGGT
The DNA here is from genome assembly GCF_033792765.1 of Streptomyces sp. PA03-6a. NCBI lineage: Bacteria > Bacillati > Actinomycetota > Actinomycetes > Kitasatosporales > Streptomycetaceae > Streptomyces > Streptomyces sp. PA03-6a. The sequence continues at coordinate 39,038 of NZ_JARAVK010000047.1, forward strand.
CGCCACCTCGGTGCAGGCCGACGCCGCGCCCGGGGTCTCCGACGACGTGCTGAAGAAGCGGATCGCCGCCGCGCTCGGTCCGCACTACACGTACACGACCCAGGCCGAGCAGGCGAAGTCGGCGGTGGAGAGCCTGGCCACCTTCCTGGATGTGATCAAGTACGTGATGCTGGGCTTCGCCGGGGTCGCCGTCCTGGTCGGGGTCTTCCTGATCGTCAACACCTACTCGATGCTGATCGCCCAGCGCACCCGGGAGCTCGGCCTGCTGCGCGCGCTCGGGGCGGACCGCGGGCAGGTGCGGCGGTCGGTGCTGGTGGAGGCGCTGCTGCTCGGGCTGGTCGGCTCCACCCTGGGCCTGCTGTGCGGGGTCGGCACGGCGGCGGGGCTGATCCGGCTGCTCGGGGTGTTCGGGATGAACATCGACGCCGCCGAGATGGTCATCCGCTGGCGCGTGCCGGCCGCCGCGTACGCCGTCGGCCTGCTGGTGACGCTGGTCGCGGCCTACCTGCCGGCGCGCCGGGCGGCCCGGGTCTCCCCCATGGCGGCGCTGTCCGACGCCGAGGTCGCCGGGAGCGCGCGGAGCCTGCGGTCGCGGGCGGTGGGCGGCGCGGTCGCGACGCTGGTGGCCGCGGGGGCGCTGACCGGGGCGGCGGTGGCCGGGAGCACCGGTGACGCCGCGACGTTCCTGGGGATCGGCATCGGTCTTTCGCTGATCGCGGCGGTGGTCGTGGGGCCGCTGCTGGTACGGCCGGTGATCCGGGTGCTGGGCGGGGCGTTCCCCCACGTGTTCGGGCCGGTGGGGCGGCTGAGCCAGCGCAACGCGCTGCGCAACCCGCGCCGCACGGGTGCGACCGCCGGCGCGCTGATGATCGGGCTGGCCCTGGTCACGGGCATGTCCATCGCCGGCACCTCGATGGCGAGCTCCTTCGACCACGAGATCGACCGGGCCCTGGGCGCGGACTACGTCGTGCAGGGCGACCAGTTCGCGCCGTTCGCCCCGGAGATCACCGACCGCGTGCGGAAGGTGCGCGGGGCCGGGGAGGTGGTGCGGGTGCGGTACGTCTCCGTCCTGATGACCCTGCCCGACCACCGCACGACCAAGCTGACGGGCACCGCGATCGGCCCCGGCGCGGACCGGGCGCTCAACCTGGACTACGCCGCGGGCGACACGGCGCACGCCCTGGCCCGCGACAGCCTCTCCCTGTCCGCGACGTACGCCGCCCACCACGGGCTGCGCGTGGGCAGCCGCATCCCCGTGCGCTTCGTCGACGGCCGCTCCACGACGTTCACCCTGCGCGCGCTGACCACCAGCCAGAGCACCCTGCTCGGCGACGACGCCACCCTCACCATGGGCCTGGCCACCGCCGAGCGGTTCCTCCCCCGCGGCCAGGACGCCGCGCTCTACGTGAACGCCGCCCCCGGCACCGACAAGCCGACGCTGCGGGCGAACCTGGAGCGGGCCCTCAAGCCCTACCCGCAGGTGGAGGTCCGTGACCAGGCCGACTACAAGCAGCTGGTGCGCACCCAGATCTCCGTGCTGCTGAACCTGGTGTACGCCCTGCTCGGGCTGGCGATCATCATCGCCGTGCTGGGGGTCGTCAACACCCTCGCCCTGTCGGTGATCGAGCGCACCCGGGAGATCGGGCTGCTCAGGGCGATCGGTCTGTCGCGGCTGCAACTGCGCCGGATGATCCGGCTGGAGTCCGTGGTGATCGCGGTCTTCGGCGCGGTGCTGGGGCTCGCCCTGGGGCTGGTCTGGGGCCTGGTCACGCACGAGGTGCTGGCGCTGGAGGGCATGCGGGCGTTCACCGTCCCGTGGACCACGGTGGGGGCGGTCATGGCCGGTTCGGTGGTGGTCGGCCTGGTCGCGGCGTTGCTGCCGGCCTTGCGCGCCTCCAGGATGAACGTCCTCGCCGCGATCGCCCACGAGTGAGCGGCCCGGAGGCGGGGAAGGTCGTTGACCGGCGGACGGGACGGGACGAGGGGGGCGGTCATGGCGCGACGGTTCCGGTTCGGTGTGAATCTGCTCGAGCCCGCGCAGGGCGACGCGTGGGAGCGCAAGTGCCGCCGGGTGGAGGCACTCGGCTACGACGTCCTGCAGGTGCCGGACCACCTGGACTGGCCCGCGCCGTTCCCCTCGCTGGTCGCGGCGGCGAACGCCACGCGGCGCCCACGGCTGGGGACCTTCGTGCTCAACGCCGCGTTCTGGAACCCGGTCCTGCTGGCCCGCGAGGTCGCCACCACCGCCCGGCTCACCGGCGGCCGCCTGGAGCTGGGCCTCGGCGCGGGGTACGTGCGCGCCGAGTTCGAACGCGCGGGCCTGGCCTACGGCACCGCCCGCGACCGGGTCGACCACCTGGAACGCACCGTCGAGGCGCTGACCGGGCTGCTCGCGGGGCCGGATGCCGCGGACGCCGCCGGTGCGCCCCTGACCCCGCTGCTCCTGGGCGGGAACGGCCCGCGCATGCTGCGCCTGGCGGCACGGCACGCGGCCGTCGTCGCCTTCACCGGCGCCGAGGCCGACCCGGCCAAGGACGACGGCTCGCTGCGGCTGCTGTCCGCCGCGACCGTGGAGGAGCGGGTCGCCACCGCGCGCGGCTTCGCCACGTCGTACGGCACCGACCCGGAGTTCAACGTCCTCGTCCAGCGGGTCGTGATCACCGGGGACCGCGGGGCGGCGGCCGGGGAGTTCGCCCCGCACGCGCCGCATCTGGACGAGAAGCAGCTGCTCGACCTGCCGACGCTGCTCGTCGGCACGGTCGCGGAGATCGCGGAGCAGTTGCGGCGGGGCCGCGAGCGCTTCGGCTTCAGCTACGTCACGGTGCTGGAACCCTCGATGGAGGCGTTCGCCCCGGTGATCGAGGAGCTGCGCCGCGCCGAACCGGGCGAAGGGCACGGGGAAGTGCACGGGCAGGACGGGTAAGAGCGCAGGTAAGAGCGCGCGGAGGCGTAATACGCTCGCCGCCCGGGCCCGGGGGCTGGTTGGCTGACCCTCATGGACGATCTCGGGATACGCAGCGCGGTACCGGCCGACGCCGAACGGGTGCTGGACTTCTGGAAGACGGCCGCCGAGGGCACCAGCGTCAGCGACGACCCGGAGGGCGTCGCGCGCCTGATCGCACGCGACCCCGAGGCCCTGCTGCTCGCCGAGGACGGCGGCGTGCTCGTCGGCACGGTCATCGCCGGCTTCGACGGCTGGCGCTGCCATCTGTACCGGCTGGCGGTCCACCCCGAGCGGCGACGGCAGGGCATCGCCCGGGCCCTGCTGGCGGCGGCCGAGGAGCGCTTCACCGCGCTGGGCGGCCGGCGCGGCGACGCCATGGTGCTGGAGCGCAACGAGCGCGCCCACCACGCCTGGCGCTCGGCGGGCTACGCGCCCGAGCACCACTGGCGCCGCTGGACCAAGCCCTTCCAGCGCACCCGGTAGCGCGCCGGGCGGGTCCGGGGCGCACCCCCTGGCCGCGTTCCCGGGCTGTCCGTTGCGCCGGCGCTTCCTACGATGGGCGTATGGACGACCCTGCGAGTCCGTCACGTCTCCCTTCCCGTCGCCCACGCCTGCAGCGCGCGGTCCACCCCGGTCTGACCGATCATGGGACCGAGGTGTCCCGATGACCGAAGTGCTGCTCCTGGCCGTCGCCCTGCTGCTGACCCTGGCCTGCGCCGTCTTCGTCGCCGCGGAGTTCTCCCTGACCACGGTCGAGCGCACCGACCTGGAACGGGCCGAGAAGGCGGGCGAGCGCGGTGCCTCCGCGGCCCTGCGGGCCGTGCGCAGCCTGACGGTCCAGCTGTCGGGCGCCCAGCTCGGCATCACCGTCACCGGCCTGGTGATCGGCATGCTGGCGCAGGCCTCCATCGCCGAGCTGCTGGCCGGCCCGCTGCGCGCGCTGGGGATGTCCGCCGCCGGGGCCGCGTCACTGGGCCTGGTGATCGGCACCGGCATCTCCACGGTGGTGCTCATGGTGGTGGGCGAGCTCGTCCCCAAGAACTGGGCGATCTCCCGGCCGCTGCCGGTGGCCAAGGCCGTCGCCCCGCCGCAGACCGTCTTCACCGCCGCCTTCGGCCCGCTGATCCGCCACCTGAACAACACCGCCAACCGTGTGCTGCACCGCCTGGGCATGGAACCCACCGAGGAGCTCGCCTCGGCCCGCAGCCCCGAGGAGCTGGTGGCCCTGGCCCGGCACTCCGCCCGGGCGGGCGCGCTGGAGGCCGACACCGCGGAGCTGTTCGTACGGACGCTGAGCCTTGCCGGGCTGACGGCCGAGAACGTGATGACCCCCCGCGTCCAGGTGGTCGCCCTGGAGGAGGGCGCCACCTGCCAGGACGTCGCCGACATCACCCGCGCCACGGGGCTGTCCCGCTTCCCCGTGCACCGCGGCGGCCTGGACAACGTCATCGGCATCGTCCACATCAAGGACGTCCTGGCCGTGCCCTACGAACGCCGCGAGGGCCACCCCATCACCCCGCTGCTGCGGGAGCCGGTGCCGGTCCCCGAGACGCTCGGCGTGGACCGGCTGCTGGACCGGCTCTCCGGCTCGATGAGCATGGCCGTCGTCATCGACGAGTACGGCGGCACCGCGGGCGTCGTCACCCTGGAGGACATCGTGGAGGAGGTCGTCGGCGAGGTCCGCGACGAGCACGACCCGCAGGAGACCCCCGACCTGGCCTTCATCCACCAGGACCGCACCGGCCGCCGTGTCTACGACGCCGACGGCGCCGTGCGGACCGACCGGCTCGCGCACATCGGCCTGCGCGCCGGGAACGGCCCCTACGAGACACTGGCCGGCCTGGTCGCCGAGCGGCTCGGGCGGATCCCCGCCACCGGCGACACCGTCGAGGTGAACGGCTGGATGGTCGAGGTCACCGACGACTCGCACCACCGCGCGGCGCACGTACGGCTGATCTCCCCGGCGCCGCGCGCGCAGAACGGGCTCGCCCCGCAGGACGCGGACGACGGGACGGCGTATGCGCGATGATCTTCCTGCAGTTGTTCATCGGCGCGCTGACCCTGGTCGTGAACGCCTTCTTCGTCGGCGCCGAGTTCGCGATGATCTCCGTCCGGCGCAGCCAGATCGAGCCCCGCGCGGAGGCCGGGGAGCGTGGGGCGCGCCACGTGCTGTGGGGGCTGCAGCACCTGTCGCCGTTGATGGCCGCCGCCCAGCTGGGCATCACGCTGTGCACCCTGGTGCTGGGCATCGTCGCGGAACCGGCCATCGAGCACCTGCTCGCGCCGCTCTTCCACCTGCTGCACGTACCGCAGGGCGCCATCCACGCCCTGTCCTTCGCGATCGCCCTGACCCTGGCCACGTACGCGCACATGCTGCTCGGCGAGATGGTGCCGAAGAACATCGCGCTCGCCGCCCCGGAGCGGACCGCCCTCGTCCTCGGCCCCCCGCTGGTCACCCTGGCGCGGGCGCTGCGTCCGGTGATCTTCACGGTCAACGCCCTCGCGAACGGGCTGCTGAAGCTGCTGCGGGTCGAGCCGAAGGACGAGGTCGCGGCGGTGTTCTCGGACGACGAGCTGGCCCGGATGGTGACCGACGCCGGCCAGGCCGGGCTGCTGGACGAGCGTGCCGCGATCCGCCTGCAGGACGCCCTCGAACTGGGCCGCCGCCCGGTCCGCGCGGTCGTCGTACCGTGGGAGCGCGTGGTGTCCGCCCGCTTCGGGATGACCCCGGCGGGGCTGGAGCGCCTGGCCGCACGGTCCGGCTTCTCGCGCTTCCCCGTGACCGACGACGCCTGCCGCATCCTGGGCTACCTCCACGTGAAGGACGCCCTGGCCCTCGGCCCCAGCCGCCACGACCAGCCCTTCCCGCGGGGCGCCCTGCGCCGGATCACCCGGGTCGTCGCCGCCACCCCGCTGGACGACGTCCTGGCGGCGATGCGGGCCAGCGGCGCGCACCTGGCGGCGGTCGTCGACGACCAGGGCCGGGGCATCGGCCTGGTCACCATGGAGGACGTGCTGAAGGAGCTCGTGGGCCACGCACCGGCCGCCTGAAGCGACGGCCCGCGGGGCCGGTAGGATCACGCGCGCCATGCAGATGAACGCCACCCACACCAGCTTCGTCGCGATCGGCGACTCCTTCACCGAAGGCATGTCCGACGCGCTCCCCGACGGCTCCTACCGGGGCTGGGCCGACCTCCTCGCCGGGCGCCTGTCCGCCCACGCCCCGGGCTTCCGCTACGCCAACCTCGCGGTACGCGGGAAGCTCATCCAGCAGATCGTGGACGAGCAGGTGGAGACCGCCGCCTCGATGGAGGCCGACCTGGTGACCCTGGTGGGCGGGCTCAACGACGTGCTACGTCCCAAATGCGACGTGGCGAAGGTGTGCGCGCTGCTGGAGGAGGCCGTGGAGCGGCTGGCGCCGAACTGCCGGCAACTGGTGCTGATGCGCAGCCCGGCCCGCCGGGGCCCGGTCGCGACGCGGTTCCTGCCCCGCATGGAGCAGCTGTTCGGCTTTGTCGACGACCTCGCCGCCCGGCACGGCGCGCTCGTGGTGGACCTGTACGGCGCCCCTGTGCTGGGCGACCCGCGGCTGTGGGCGGACGACCGGCTGCACCTGGACGGCGAGGGCCACCGCCGCGTCACCGAGGCGGTCTGGCAGACCCTCGGCCACACCCCGCAGTTCGACTGGACCGAGGCGCTGCCCACGTACGTGCCCCTGTCGTGGCCCGCCCGCCGCGCCGCCGACCTGCGCTTCACGCGCCGGCACCTCGTCCCCTGGATCAGCCGCCGCCTCACCGGCCGCTCCTCCGGCGACGGCCTGCCGCCCAAGCGCGCCGAACTGGTGCCGTTCGAGCTCTGAGCGGGGCGCCGTCCCGCCCCGGGCAACAGTGCGGGAACGCCTGACCACGGCCCGACCCGCGAGTGCGCCCCGCCGGCCCAGGGGACGGCGGGGCGCTTTCGTCATGTGCGGGGTCTAGGACTTGTCCGGACGATCATGTGACTACTCGCCGTCCGCGTCGTTGATGTGGACATGGGGCGGGGTGACTTGAGCGATGCTGAATGGGAACGGCTG
>NZ_JARAVK010000480.1:0-3285 GCF_033792765.1 Streptomyces sp. PA03-6a
GGTTGGTAGGTGGCGGGGCCTGGCGTTCGTATCCGTACGGGTTTGGCGTGTGACCTCGCTGTTGGGGCTTCGGGCGGGCGGTTTAGAGTGCGTGCGGTAGTCGGCTTTTCTGATCTTTGGAGGATTTGCTCGTCATGTCGGCTGAGGTCCATGAGTTCCAGGTGGAAGCCCGTCAGTTGTTGCAGCTGATGATCCATTCGATTTATTCGAACAAGGACGTGTTTCTCCGGGAGCTGATCTCCAATGCCTCCGACGCGCTGGACAAGCTGCGCTTGGAGGCGCTACGCAACGACGCGCTCGGGGCAGACGTGTCCGATCTGCACATCGCCTTTGAGGCGGATGCGCAGGCTCGGACGTTGACAGTGCGGGACAACGGCGTCGGCATGTCGCGTGAGGAAGTCGTCGCCCTCATCGGCACGATTGCCAGCTCCGGGACAGCGAGGCTGCTGCAGGAACTCAAGGACACCAAGGACGCGGACGCGGCGGCCGGTCTGATCGGCCAGTTCGGCGTCGGCTTCTATTCCGCGTTCATGGTCGCCGACGAGGTCACCGTGGTGACCCGGAGGGCCGGTGAGCGTCAGGGCACCCGCTGGACCTCGCGCGGTGAGGGCACCTACTCGGTTGAAACTGTCGAGGAGGCGCCCCAGGGCACGGCGGTGACCCTGCACCTCAAGCCCGTCGACGTCGATAACCAGCTGCACGACTACACCGATGGCTGGAAGCTCCGGGAGATCGTCAAGCGGTACTCGGACTTCATCACCTGGCCCATCCGCATGCCCGCGCATGCCACGACGCCGGCCGACACTGACACCGACAGCGTCGGCGAGGGTGAGAACGAGGGCACCGAGCCGGCTCCGGCGGGTCTGGAAACGGTGAACTCGATGAAGGCGCTGTGGGCGCGGTCACGGGAAGAGGTGACCGAGGAGGAGTACCACGAGCTGTACAAGCACCTGGCCCACGACTGGCTGGACCCGCTGGAGACCATCCGGCTGCAGGCGGAGGGCACCTTCGAGTACCAGGCCCTGCTGTTCATCCCCTCCCACGCCCCGCACGACCTGTTCACCCGCGACCACCGGCGCGGCCTGCAGCTGTACGTCAAGCGCGTCCACATCATGGACGACTGCGAAGAACTCCTCCCGCCCTATCTGCGCTTCGTCAAGGGCGTCGTCGACTCACAGGACCTCTCGCTCAACGTCTCCCGCGAGATCCTGCAGCAGGACCGGCAGATCCAGATGATCCACCGGCGCCTGACCAAGAAGGTCCTGGCCACCATCAAGGACCTCATGACCAGCGCACCCGACCGCTACACCACGATCTGGAGGGAGTTCGGCCCCGTCCTGAAGGAAGGCCTGCTGGGCGACCACGGCAACCGCGACACCCTGCTGGGCCTGTGTTCCTTCGCATCCACGCACGACAAGGACGAGCTGACCACGCTGACGCAGTACGTGGAACGCATGAAGGACGGCCAGGAAGAGATCTACTACCTGACCGGCGACTCCCGGGAAGCCATCGAGAACTCCCCGCACATGGAGGCATTCCGCGCGAAGGGCATCGAGGTACTGCTGCTGACGGACCCTGTCGACGAGGTCTGGGTCACCGCGGTGCCCGAGTTCGACGGCAGGCAGCTGCGGTCGGTTGCCAAGGGAACGGTCGACCTGGAGGCCGGCGAGCAGGACCCCACGACCGGCAGCGAGCGCGAGAGCCGGCAGAAGGAGTACGCCGAGCTGCTGACCTGGATGACCGAGGTGCTCACCGAGGACGTGAAGGAGGTCCGGCTGTCCACCCGCCTGACCGTCTCCCCGGCCTGTCTCGTCTCGGACACCTACGACATCACCCCGGCCCTGGAGAACATGTACCGGGCCATGGGCCAGGACGTCCCGCACACCAAGCGCATCCTGGAACTCAACCCCGGCCACACCCTGGTCGCCGGCCTCAACAAGGCCCGCACCGAACGCGGCGACGACGCAGGTGCCGGCCTCTCGGGAATTGCCGAACTCCTCTACGGCATGGCTCTCATCGCTGAGGGCGGCGCACTGAAGGACCCCGCGCGTTTCGCCAAGCTCATGGCGGACCACCTCACCGTCTGATCCGCCCGGAGCCGGTCGGTGGGCCGTGACCCGCCCGCGACGACGCGTCGCGGCCCACCGAAACTAGAGCACGCCGCTTGCCAGCCCTTGTCCACTGGCTCTTTCCACCGTCGTCGAGCGCAGACGGCGGCGTTTCGGCTAAATCCAGCCCATCAAGCGATGCTTTGCCGCCAGTCACGGGCAACCATGGCGCGGAACTTTCATGGTTGGGGTAGATAGGAGGGCTTGGGCGGCATTCTGACCGTAGAGGGTTCAGACAGGGGAGGGCTGGCGCGAGTTGCTGACCATCAACGTGGCAGTGCTGCTGGCTTTCATCGTCGTGTTGCGCCTGCGGCGACGTACGGAAGCCCGGAGTCGTTTTGATGAGAAGCTCACGGTGGCTATCGTCATCGTATTGGGGGTTCTGATCGCCCCGACTCCGGTTGGACAGGAAATTTTAAACGTTCTCGGCCAGCTCGTGCAAGGAATTTCAGAATCTAGCCTGTAAAAGGCTTTTCAACTCTTTTGGAATTCTGTCGAGCATTGTGAAGCGCGGTGGCCGGTATGGGTTGCTGGTAGGGGTGGAGGGAGTTGAACCCTCACGTCCGGGGACACCGGGACTTGAATCCGGCGCGTCTGCCTGTTCCGCCACACCCCCAAAGGTCCTCGCCCCTGGCGTGCGGTGGCCGGGGGCGAGGGGTGGCAGGCCGATGTCGGGTGGGGTGACACGGCCTGCCGTGCTGCGAAGCGCTCAACACCTTACCCCTGCCACCCGGGCCGTCCGGTACGCCCGGGGCTTTATCGGTCGGTGGCTTTGGGGTGGCTGGTGGAGGCGTAGTCGATCCAGACGGTGCGGCGTTCGGTGTCGACCAGGTACCAGATGCGGCCGCCGGCGGTGACCTCGATCTGCCAGCGGTCCATGACGGTGCCGCGGTGGGTGCCGTGGGCGAGTTCGCCCTTGAGCTGGTGGTGACGCTCAGTCCTGGCCGCGGGGGCCGGGTCGGCGCGCATCAGCAGCCAGGCAGCGCGGGTGTTGCCCGGCGCTTGAGCTGACAGCTGGTCCCAGCCCTTGGCGGCCTCGCCGGTGGCGAACCGGACATCCCATTCACCCTCACCCGGCCGGAGTCGGAGCTCAGCGCGGCATACAGCTCGGGGTCGGCGTGGACTTCGGCGGTGTGCCGCCACTCGGTGATGAGCTGGGCCACCGCCGCGGTGTTGT
>NZ_JARAVK010000481.1:0-3235 GCF_033792765.1 Streptomyces sp. PA03-6a
CTGCGCCGGGCCGCCGACAGACCCGCCGCCATCAGCAGCACGACGGCGCCGACGGTACCCACACCCACAGCGGCGACCAGGACCAGCGGCTGCGCAGCCCTACGCTCCGCGACGAAGGGGCCCAGAAGTTCGCCCAGCCCCTGCTCCTCGACACGCAGGCCGCGCTGCCGGGTCTGCAACTGCGCCGCGGCAGGGCCCGCCGTCAGCGCGGACAGCCGGTCGCGCAGCGCGGGGACGTCCTGCGCGGTGAGAGCGTCGACGTCCGCGGGGTGGTGCCAGTAGGCCAGCGCGCCGTCCTGCAGACTCAGCAGGGCCTTGGTGGCGTTCTGGTCGATGAGCGCGGCGAAGTGCCAGTAGCGGAAGGGATCGTCGCCCGGGCTGGGCAGCGAGCGCAGGCTGGGCCTGCGCAGGTCGGACTCCGCGTTCCACCAGACGGCGCCAGGTGAGCGCGGCGTGACGATACCGGTGACCCGGACGGTCACGACGGATCCGACCGCGTCCTGGAGGTGGAAGGCCGAACCGGTGCGCAGTTTCGTCACCTTGGCGGTGCGGTCGGTGATCACCGCTTCGACGCTGTGGGCGTCGGCGCCGGGCCGGGGCAGACGCCCCTCGAGGAGCCGGGTGTTCGCCGCGAGGTCGGGCTGCGCCACCAGGGTGCTCTTCGGGGGGAGCGGGTCCACCGCGGGGAACCGGGGCAGTCCGGGGTCGGTGGCGACCGTTTCCACGGAACGCACGCCGTACACGGTCCGGTCCGCGTCCAGCGCCAGCGGAGGCCGCACGAGACGCTGGAACTGCGCCTCCGTCGCCTTCAGCGACCGCGGGGTGAGCAGCGCCTCGGGGCCGAAGGGGACGGACAGCTGGGAGACCTGGAGCGACATCGTGACGCTGCGGTTCGGTGTCGAGGCGTGTGACACGGTGTCACGCAGCGCGGTGTCCTCGTAGCCCTCGACGGCCCGCGGCAGCGCGGCCGCCAGGAACGCCGTGACGAACACCAGCGCGGCCAGGGCGAGTGTCCCGCCGGGGGCGGTGCGCAGCCGGGCGCGGATCCAGGAGACGTCACCGCTGCGCGGGGAACGGGGCTCGGCCACGTCATTCACCTCCTTGGCGCCGCAGCGCCTGGGCCGGGTCGGCGGACCGCCACGCCGTCAGCATGACGCCGAGCAGGGGCAGCACGGTGACGGTGATCAGCAGCACGGCCAGCGGGCCGGACGGCAGTTCCACCCGGACCTCGGGGACCGGGCTCTGCGCGCGGGCCGTCAGGACGATCAGGGGGACGACCTGCCGGGTCAGCAGTCCGCCGAGTACGGCGCCGACGCCCACCGCGACCAGGACCAGCAGGCCCTGCTCGGCGGCGATCACCCGGGCGAGCCAGCGGCGCGGGGTGCCCAGCGCCCGTAGCATCGCGAATTCCTGGGAGCGTTCGCGCAGCGCTCCGGCCGCCGCGACGACGTAGCCGAGCGCGGCCAGCACCGCGGCGGTCACCACGGCGGCGGGCAGCGCGGACACCGGCCCGGCGCCGAGCGGATCGCGTTGCAGCTCGGCCCGCTGCTCGTCGCGCACCAGGAGCGAGGTGATGTCGCCGCGGGCCCGCAGCACCGAAGCGACGCGGGCGGTCGCGCCGGGCTCGGCCGCCAGCCACCACTCGCCGGGTGCCAGGGAGCCCTGGTCGGTCCCGCTCAACAGGGTGTTGACGGAGCGCAGGTCCAGCAGCAGCGCCCCGCCGTCGGTGCCGTCGGTCCTGGGCACGACGGTGGGCAGGGCGCGCACGGCGGCGGAGACGCGGACCGGCACGGTCGCGCCGGCCAGCTGGATCCGCACCGGGTCGCCCACCGTCGCGCCGACCGCCCGCAGGAAGGAGTCGGTGGCGACCCCTGTCAGCGCGGCCGGAGCCTTCGGTCCCGAGGTCACGATCACGGTCGCCTGGTCGAAGCCGCTCGGCACGTACCCCTCGAGGAGCATCTGACCGGTGTCGTACTCGACGGTCAGCGGTGTGCCCCCGCCGGAGCGCGGACTGCCGGCCCGCGTGGAGACGAAGCCGCGATCGGGGTCCTCGGTGAAGTCCCGGTTGCCCATGAGGGCGTGGGCCTGCCAGGCGGAGCGGGCCGGTACGGGTACGGCATGCGTGGCGCCGCCGGCGGCCACCGCCTGCAGGGCTGTGACGGACAGGCGGTGGTGTTCGGACGACCGGGGCACGGAGAAGCCGGCCTTGATCCCGGTCAGGCGCAGCGGCCCGGCCGGGCCGGTGCCGACGGCCCGGCCCGCCTCGGCGCCGAAGTCCGCCTCCAGGACGTGGGGTCGGTCGTCGGCGGGGACCTCGCCCAGGGCGATGGAGTAGGGGACGCCGTAGCGGTCGGTGAAGGTCGCCGACAGCCGGTCGCCGATCTCGCTCGTCCTCGCGCGGCCGCGGGCGTCCCGGGCCTGCAGGCGGACGGTCAGACGGAGCCGTGCCGCATCGTCCGGCAGCGTGAACCCGGCGCCCCGCGAGGCGGCGCCCTCCGTGGGACGCAGGGAGCGCAGCAGGTCCGGGAACGGCCGGTCGGTGAGGTCGTCGCGCAGACCGGTCACCCGGGAGGCCACGGTGGTGTCCAGCGCCAGCACCGTCGCCTCGCGGTTCCTGGGCAGCGGCACCGTGCTGCGGCTCGCCGGGGTCACCGCGGCGATCCCGGGTATGTGGTCGTAGACGCCGCCCTGTCCGAAGGGCTGCGTGGAGGTACCGGCGACGCGGACGTCAGCGCCCGCCATGAAGTCGGCCTGGTCGCGCTGGGACCGCTCCCAGCTCGCGTTCTCGCCGATCGCGAACATGCTGATCGACACCGCGAGGACCAGCAGCAGGGCCGGGCCGGCGCCGCGGCCGCTCCGCCGGGCCAGCTGCCAGCCGGCCAGCGCGGTCGGCAGGCCGCGGGAACCGGCGGCCAGCCGCTCCCCGAGGCGGGCGGCCGGCGGCAGCAGACGCAGCGCGAGCACCGCGCCCGCCAGCAGGCAGATCGCGGGGGCCACGATGAGCACCGGATCGAGTCCGAGCTTCCCCGCGGTGTCGGTGGACAGCGCGCCCGTCCCGCCCTCGCGCCGGGACAGCTGCCAGTAGCCCAGTCCCGCCACGAGCAGTAGCGCGAGGTCGGTGCCCGCCTGCACGGCACCCGGCAGTGCGCCCTTGCGGGTCCGTGCCTGCCGCTCGATGGAGTAGGTGCCCGTGCGGCGCAGCGCCGGCGAGGCCACGGCGACGCCGCAGGCGAGC
>NZ_JARAVK010000482.1:0-3167 GCF_033792765.1 Streptomyces sp. PA03-6a
CGCCTGCTGCGGTTGCTCTTACTTCCCACCTGGCCACTACTTCCTCTGGAACCTCACGTCCCAGTCTCCAGGTGTCCAACATCGAGGGGAAGCTTCACCTGGAAGATCCTCCGCGACTGCCGTCTCAAAGGCGATGGCGTCCACCACGCCATGCTCGGCATCGCACGGATGCACAACCTCGCCCTCACCGGGTAAACCACCCAGCCGTAACAGCAGCCCACCATGCCCGAGGCCGCTTAGAGATCATTTGCGGGACAGCCCTGAAACCCGCAAGCCCGGCTGGGCCCACGTCCGGGACCGGCACGGGGTGGTCACCGACCCTGGCAACACCAGCCCCAGCACCAGCCCCGGTGCCGGAGGCCGGGGGCTGGGCGCTGTTAGTGGTGTCGACGCCCCTAACAGCCGGCCCGACACCACTGCCCTCCGGGCCTACCGCTGCCACCACGGTCCCACGAACCCCGTCGTCCGTTCCTGCCCCACGCGCCGCACCCGGGACGTGCGGCGCGTGAGAACCGCCAGGGCCTCCGGAGCCCGCAGCAGCAATTCCGGAAGAGGGCCGAGGGGCATCCGAAGACTCCGCCATGGGGCGGTTCACAACCGTTCTCACAGCCTGCGACCGCTGCTGCGACATCGCAACCTGCGGCACGGCGGCATCTGCAGAGCCTCCGCCAGGGAAACCCAGGCGCTTGCCGTGTTCGGTGATGCGGCCAGCGATCGCGAAGGCCGCGGAGCGTTCCCAAGAACCGGCCTCCGCCTTGGTCAGGGTGGCGTAGTGCTGGGCGACGGTGGCGTCGTTGACGCGGTTGTCCTTGGGCCAGCCGAGGTTGTCAAGCTGGCGGTTAGTTTCTTCCCGGAGTGAGCTGATGTTCCGTACGGGGAGGCCGGCATGGTCGGCGGCTACCCGCCAGGCTGCGACAGGTACGGCCTGCTGGCCGATGTGCGCGTGGGCGAGGGCCACAGCACCCCACTCGTGGGCAGTCCAGCCCGCGGTTGGGCGGGTAAACAAGCTTTCGGGCATGGAGTCGCGGACCAGGGCTTGGGTTGCGGCTTGTTCGCTGGCCGACAGGGCTGCCCATTCCAAGCTGGAGACATCTATATCACTGTGCCTCAACAAATCGTAAGCAGCCAGCATGACGCTGGTCACCGCCCAGGCAATGTCGCCTGTGCGGCTCTTGAGGCTCGCCGCCGTCAGCACCCTGTTGTAGCTGGCGAGCGCGGTGCTGTTACGGTGGGTGGCCACTTTCTTGATGACGGCGGCCGTAACCGCCTCACCGAAGCCGCGGGCCACCGCGACAACACCCCAGTCGCCGTCAGTCCAGTACACAGTGCTCCTCGGGCCGATCCACCTGCTCACCAGGGTGCGAAGAACTGCTTTTTGACTGGCTGGCAGGGCCGCCCATTCCAGGGCGAAGAAACCTATTCCTTCGAACTCCATCGGGTCCTCAGCGACCTCCATAAGGATGCGGGCCGCCGCGGCCGGGGTCTCGCTGGCGTGTGCGGCAGCCAGCTTCGAGCGGTACTGGTTGAACGCATCGCTGTTACGGGCGGTGACCAGCCCCATAATGACGGCGGCCGCCAGCGCCTCGCTGGCGCGGTGTGCCGCGGCAACCGCGTCCCACTCCAGCCCGTCCCACTCCAGCCCGTCCCATTCGTAGGTACTCCACCCGGCCAGCCGGCGGGCGAAGGCTTCGATTGCGGGTTGTTCGTCCAGCCAGTCCGTCCATGCCAAGCGGTAAATCTCCGCGTCATCGACGCCCATCGCCCGCAGCGCAGCATCGGCCCGGTTAAGACGGGTGACCGCATCGCCGGTGCTCGCGTCGTACAGTGCCGCACGGAGACCAACCAGCGGATCCTGGCCCGTGACCACCTTCTTGATGACAGCTTCCGCCACCGCCTCACCGAATCCACGCGCCTGGCCGAGACGGCGGGCCCGGTCCACCGCGCCCCAGTCCCGGTCAGACCAGCGCGCCGTGCTCACCGAGCCGGGCTGCCTGCTCACCAGGCTTTCGGTAACCGCTTGATCATCAACTGACAGCGCCCGCCATTCCAGGGCGAAGACGTCTATACCCCTGTGCCTCAACAGATCGTCATCGGCCCGCAGAAGCCTGCCGGCCGCCACTACCGGGTCGCCGATGGCATTCACGGCATCCAGCGCCGCACGGTAACGGTCGAACGTATGAGGATTATGGGCCTGAACCACCCGCAAAACCGCGGTAGCCACAGCCGCATAACCGGCACCCCGGGCCTCCGCGACAGCACGCCAATCACTCAGGGTCCAGCCCGCAATACTCTTCTCACCAGACAGCCACCCGCCAACCAGCGCCTCAACAGTATCCAGTTCACCAGTCGGCAAGGGCACGCCAGCCGGGACCATGACGGGATTCGCAGTGACCACAGCCGGGAACCGGCTGTCCGGATCCAGCAAAGCCGCCTTATACGAATCAGCGTCATGGCTCTGCCCAGTCAGCCAGGCAAGAACCTTGTCATGGCCGGCACCAGACCCCGGCACACCGCCCTTACCCGCCCCCGCAGCCTTCGTGCCAGCGACCGCACCATCACCGACCACCGTGACGTCATCGCCATCACCACCGGCCACCCCGGGGGCAGCATCATCGCCAACCGCCGTCACCCCGTCATCGCTGTCGCCCGCCACAGCCTCGGCAACCTCGGCCCCCTCGTCGGCTGCGCCGGGCGCACGGCCGGCCACGGGACGCGTGACCCCGCCGGATGTCAGGGCCAGGTCCGGGGTCTCCGTGTCAGCGGTGCCCTCAGTATGCAGCCCACCGGTAGCCCGCGCCCCCTCGTCCTCACCCCTGGCGCCATCGGCCGGCACAGCATCCAGCCCCGCAGATCCAGGCCGCAGAGGCGTACCTGCACCCGCAGAGGACTCCACATCAGGCAGCATCCCCGCAGCCACCGCCGGCTCTCCCACCCCAGGCGCGGAGGGCTGGTCCCCAGCAGCGCCAGTACCCCGCGACCCACCACGAACAGGACCAGCCCCAGTCACAGGACCGGCCACGGCCTCGGTCACCATGGCGCCACCAGCAGACGCAACAGCAGGCACGGTGGTCCCGACAGCACCAGCAGAACCACCCTCCACGGAAACTGCGCCGGGAGCCCCCACAGGCTCCCCGCGCAGTTTCCGTGGAGGGTGGTTCTGCTGGTGC
>NZ_JARAVK010000483.1:0-3070 GCF_033792765.1 Streptomyces sp. PA03-6a
GTCCCGGCGCACGCGCGCGGCCCCCGGCCGCCGAGGGCCGCGCGCGTGCGCCGGGACGCCTCCGTGCGCCGTGCCACCGGGCCGGAAAACGCTTGGACGCCACGTGGGCCGCCGCGGGACACTGCCACTTCCGGACCGCCCACTCATGCGCACCTCGGCGCCGCCGTACCGCCACGGCGGCAGCGGCACCTCCCGGAGAAACCCGCGGCAGCACGCCGCACGACACCACAGGGTGGAGATGGGATCGCCTGAATCACGCAGGTTCCGGCCGGCCAGGGGCCCGGTGCTCCTGGCACTCCGCTACTACGGAGGGGAGTTGGCCCGGTTCCGGTGGCTGACGCTTCCGGCGATGCTGTCGCCGGCCCTCGGCAACATCGGCATCAACTACGTCGCACCGCTGATCGTCGCGAAGCTCGTCGGCGGCTTCGTCGACGGCACCGCTCCCGGCATCGGCTCGACCCTCCCCTACGTCCTGGCCTTCGCCGGCGTGCTGCTGCTCGCGGAGACGCTGTGGCGCATCGGGCTGCACTGCCTGAACCGCCTCGACGCCCGCGGCATCGAGCACCTGTACGTGGTCGGCATGGACGAGCTGTTCGCCAAGGACGCGTCGTTCTTCCACGACAACTTCGCGGGGTCCCTCACCAAGCGGGTGCTGAGCTTCGCCTCGCGCTTCGAGGAGTTCGTCGACACGCTGACCTTCAGCGTCCTGGGCAGCTTCGTACCGCTGCTGTTCGGGTCGGTGGTGCTGTGGTCCTACGAACCGCTGCTGGTCGTCGGCCTCTTGGCGATGATCGCGGTGACGGCGCTGTGCGTGGCGCCCCTCATCCGCCGGCGCCAGGCGCTCGTCCGCCGGCGCGAGGAGGCGATCGCCCGGGTGTCCGGGCACGTCGCCGACAGCCTGATGAACATGGACACGGTGCGGGCGTTCGCCGCGGAGGAACGCGAGGCCGCCGAGCACCGCTCCCGAGTCGCCGAGTCGCGAAGGCTCACGCTCAAGTCGTGGGACTACGGCAACCTGCGCATCGACACCCTGGTCGCACCGCTGTCCGTGCTGACCAACGCGCTGGGCCTGCTGCTGGCGGTCTCGCTGGGTGCGGGCACGCACGGCGTGGAGGCGGTCGTGGTGGCCTTCACGTACTACTCCAACGCGACGCGGATCATGTTCGAGTTCAACCAGATCTACCGCCGCCTGGAGAGCTCGATGACGGAGGCGGCGCAGTTCACCGAACTGCTGCTGAAGCCGCCCACCGTGCTCGACCCGCCCGCGCCGGAACCGCTGCGCTCCCGGGGCGCCGACGTCCGCTTCGAGCACGTGACCTTCGCCCACGGGGGCGCGGAGCCGCTCTTCGAGGGGCTCGACCTGGCCGTGCCGAGCGGTGCCAGGATCGGGCTCGTCGGCCGGTCCGGCGGCGGCAAGACCACGCTCACCCGGTTGCTGCTGCGGATGAGCGACATCGACGGCGGCCGGATCCTCATCGGCGGGCAGGACATCAGCCGGCTGCGCCAGGCCGACCTGCGCAGCCTGATCTCCTACGTGCCGCAGGACCCGGCGATGTTCCACCGCTCGCTGCGGGACAACATCGCCTTCGCGCGGCCGGACGCCACCGAGGGCGAAATCCGCCGCGCAGCCCTGGCGGCCCACGTCACGGAGTTCGCCGACGCGCTGCCCGGCGGCTTCGACACCATGGTCGGCGAGCGCGGGATCAAGCTCTCCGGCGGACAGCGGCAGCGGGTCGCGCTCGCCCGGGCGATCCTGCGCGACGCGCCGATCCTGCTGCTGGACGAGGCGACCAGCGCCCTGGACTCGGAGAGCGAGGTCCTCGTCCAGGAGGCGCTGTGGCGGCTGATGGACGGGCGGACGGCGCTGGTGGTGGCGCACCGGCTGAGCACGGTCGCCGGCATGGACCGGCTGGTCGTCCTGGACCGCGGGCGCATCATCGAGCAGGGCACCCACCAGGAACTGCTCACGGAGGAGGGCGCCTACGCCAAGCTGTGGCAGCACCAGTCCGGAGGCTTCCTGGACGACACCGCCGAACGGGCCGACCTGCACTGAACCCGGCCGCCCGGCCGCCCGGCCGGTCAGGCCGTACCGGTGGGCTGCGTCACCGCGATCGACACATCGGTGCCGGGCACCTCGCGGCCGTCGTCGGTGAGGAAGCCGACGTGGACGGCGTGGCCCGTCGAGCGCGTCCGCCGGCGCGCGGAGGGGCCGGACGGGCGCGGCCGGTGGCGGTCGCCCCACTGCTGCAGCGAGGCCATGACGAGGTCGAGCTCCCGCCCGGCCTCGGTCAGGTGGTAGCTCTGCCGTTGCCGGCTGCCCGGCTCCTGGTACGTGCGGGTGCACAGCACCCCGGCCTCGACGAGCAGCTTGAGGCGGGCGCTGAGGAGGTTGGGCGCGATCCCGAGCGACGTCTGGATCTCGGCGAAGCGGTGCCGCCCGGCGAAGACCTCGCGCAGCACCAGCAGGGACCAGCGCTCACCGAGGATCTGCAGGCTCCGCTCGATGGAGCAGGCCGGCTGGTCCTCCTGGGGGCCCGACACGTGCCGTCCGTTCGTCACCGCGGCTCACCTCCTGCCCGATGCGGCGGAAGGACAGTCTACACCTAGGTTTCCTCCTGCTACTCAGCCCCGGGCGGGAGGGGCCCGGAGCGGCCGGGGGACGCGTCACGGCCGTTGTCGGAGGCGATGGCTACGGTGGTCGCATGCCCGATTCCGAAGACGTCCGCCGCATCGCCCTCTCGCTCCCCGAGACGGTGGAGAAGGAGGCCTGGAGCATGCCCACGTTCCGGGTCGCCGGGAAGATGTACCTCACGCTGCCCGACGACGAGACGTCCTTCGCCGTGCGCTGCCCCATGCACGAGCGGGGCGAGCTGATCGCGGCCGAGCCGGGGAAGTTCTGGGTGCCGCCGCACGAGGCCGGATCGAACTGGGTGCGGGTACGGCTCGCCGCCCTGGACGACGTGGACGAGCTCCGCGACATCGTCGCCGACTCCTGGCGGCAGGCCGCGCCGCCGCGGCTGACCGAGACGGCGGGCCCGGCCGGGGGAGCCGGCGCGTGACGCCCCCGACC
>NZ_JARAVK010000484.1:0-3053 GCF_033792765.1 Streptomyces sp. PA03-6a
CTGCACCCCGTGCCGCCCCAGCCGCTCGCCCCCGACCACGGATCTGCCGGCCGCCACCGCCTTCCCGGCGGGAAGCAGCGCGGCAGCCACGCCGAGTCCGAGGACGGCACGTCGCGGCGGTGTGGGGGGTGTCGCGGCCATGGGGGGACGGTACAAGCTGCGACCCCCCACAACCGAACCGGGGGCACCTCTGTGGACACCGGTCGGCCCAGCGCATACTGGGTTCCTTGATGCGAATGGGGGAAGGGCGGGAACCCGTTGCGCCGGATGCTGGCCGTGCACTTCGCGCCGAGCGCCCTGTTCGTCACACACGCCTGGACCCTCACCCGTGCGGGCGCGTTCTCCGGCCGCACCCGATGGCACGACGCCCTCCCCGCCACCCCCGCCTCGACCGCGGCCGCAGTGCTCGCGATCTCCGCCTCCGCCGCACTGCTCGGCCTGCTGCTGCACCCTTTCCAGGTGCGGGCCGTCCGGGTGCTGGAGGGCTACTGGGAGCGGTGGGCGCCGACGTCGCGGCTGGCGGGGGTGCTGGTGGAGTACCAGCGGCGCAGGTGGCTGGTCCTGTTCGACGCCACCACCCGCGAGGACACGGACGTGGAGAGCCGCACCGGCAAGAGCCTCGGCGAGCAGATACGGGAGCGGGACTCCCTCGCCCGCCTCGAACGCGACCGCCATCAGGCCGTCCGGCGACTGGCGGCGCTTCCCCCGGGCAACGTGCTGCTTCCCACGGCCCTCGGAAACGCCCTGCGTGCGGGCGAACTCAGAGCCGGAGAGCGCTACGGCCTGGCGACGCTGGCCTCCTGGCCGCGGATCCTCCCGCAGGTCTCCGGCCGGCTGGCCGCCGCGCTGAGTTCGGCCCGGGACTCCCTCGACACCGCGGTGAACCTGTGCCACTGCTTCCTCGCCTGCACCCTGGTCGGCGCGGTGGCCTTCCACGACGAACCGCGCCAGTGGGGGCTCCTCGCCGCGTCCCTGGCGGGTGCAGCCCTCGCGTACAAGGGGGCGGTGACGGCCGCCCAGGCGTATGCGGGGCTGATGTACGTCGTCTACGACCTGCACCGGCTCGATCTGGCCAAGGCGCTGGGCCACGAACTCCCCGACCACGAGGGTGAGTGGGACCTGTTCCGGCGGATATCCGACCGTCTGCGATGAGCGCTACGCCCGCACCAGGCTGACCGCGCCGCCCAGTCCCAGGAGATGCAGGCCCACGCCACCGGAGTCCGTGTCGATGGCGTCCCTCGGCCCTGAGTCGGTGACCCGCGTGAGGACCATGCCCGTCGTCTGCACCGTGACCGGCCAGCTCCGGGGAACGGTCAGATGCACGTGCCCTACGACCGCCGTGATGTGGACGGTCACGTCGCCGTCGAGCGCCGAACCGGTGAGGTCCGCCCGTATCTCCCCGGCGACGGCCCGCAGTTCCAGGCGCGGGTGCCGGGTGCGTTCTCCGATCGCCCCGGGACCGCGGACGCGGCCCGTGGACAGGAACCGCGTCCACCGCCCTTCCCCCGGTCGAACGGAGGGGCGCAGCAACGCGACGCCCACCAGCGCGAGTGAGACGGGCAGGACGACGTTCACCAGGACGCGGCCGCTGACGGCGTGCCCGTGGGCGAGCCCCACGAGGGCGATCGTGGCCAGGACGCCAGGGGCTATGAGCGAGCTGACGCCGACGAAGGACCGCACGAGGTTGAGTACCGCCAGCGCGAGCAGCAGCCAGGGCCACCACGTGACGGCCCACTCCGCTGCCACGCGCACCCGGTGCAGGGTGTCCCCCACGGCGAAGCTCCCGAGCGCCAGCGCGCCCAGACCCAGCCACGGGGCGGGACGACGCCCCCGTTCCCTGTCCGTCCGAGCCACGCGCGTCATCGTAGTGGCGGGCGCGGCCCAGGTTGCCGGACGGGTGACTAGTCCGTGCGGCGGGCCTCGTTGAGCTCGGTGAGGGCTTGTTTCAGTACAGGTCGTGGATCGCGGCCCCCGTCCATGGCGGCGTTGTGGACCGAGGGGGGCAGCACTTGAAAGTCGCACCCCGGGTCGTGCTTGACCTTGTTGTGTTGCCTCAGATATTCGGCGATGGCGTGTGGCCCGTTTTCGAGTGCCGAATTCCATGCCTTTATGGTGTCCGTGCCGCTGTTCCTCGGGATCAGTCCGGGACAATCATCCCCCCAGCATTCCCGCCCTCTGTTGGAGGGTGCGGCGATTCCCGGTAGTGTCATGGAATGCGAGCTCATCGGTGACCTAGCCCTCTCTGGATTCGGGGATGGTTTCCTCGTCCTGTTCCTCCCGGTTCCGCAACCTGTACAGGTGTGCGATCCACAGGACGTCCAACGCTGTGCACAAGAGGACCATGGCGAACGCCACCCAGCGCCATGCGGCTTGAGGTCCGGCGTCCGAGGGTGCGAGGGCCAGGGAGACGCCCAAGCCCAGCAGGGAGGTACCCGCGTTGAAGGACAGGATTGCCCAAAAGATGTAGCGCTCCCATATCTCGAAATGGAGGCGCTGAGTGACGCGCAATGCAGGGTATTGCTTGGAGCGATGGGCGTCGGGTCCGTACCACGCTTCGATGTCCTGGGGGCTGTAATAGTAATGGCGCGCGTGGTAGTGGAGCTGCATGCTGGCAACGAGCGAGAGCGATGCAGCGACCAGGACCAGGAGTGTCGGCCCAGGCCAGAGAAAAAACGTTGGGTCCGCTCCCGCGACGACGCCGGCCAGGGCGAGTGCGGCTGCTGTCAACATTGGGGCGGCGATGGAATGGGCCTCTTGGGCTGCCTGTCCGAATCCGAGCGGCTTCGGCCGCCCCAATATCGTCATGATCCCCCCATAGGAGCTCCCCGCATCCTGCTCGGAGCATGACAGATCATCAATAAACGCACCATAGGCTGAATCAAGTCACGCACCAGCGCAGACGGGGCGTTGTCAGAGGGCGGTCCTACGCTCGGCGGGCATGGGGACTGCGGGGGGCCTGTTCTTTTTACAAATTTCCGAGCCCACGAGACCTCTTTAAACCTCTTATCCCGTCTTCGGTTGGAAAAAAAAAAAAAAGCACACAAATCGGACAA
>NZ_JARAVK010000485.1:0-3021 GCF_033792765.1 Streptomyces sp. PA03-6a
AGAAAGGTGTTTACGGCGGCTTCGGCGGCGGGGCCGCCTTGCCGGCTCCCGGAACCGCCGCGCAGCGGTCCAAGCCCCGGCTCCGGCCGGAGCAGCCGTCGGACCGCTGCGCTACCACGAGGGGGCGGTCGGACCCCGCGGGACGTCCACGACACCCGGCCCGCCACGAAGATGACATGGCGTCATGCGACCGCGCCGGCGACCCAGGAGGCCGCCGTGCCGCGGGCCAAGCCGCGGGGCTGGACGGCACACCCGCCGGACCGCTGCGCTACCCGCGCCCAGTCGGACCACCGCAAGGGCCACCACAGAGGCCACCACGATCCACGCGGCGAACCCGCCGCCCGGCGGCAAGGGCGGCGTCAGGCGGCCTCTTCCGCGGGGGTCCCCGGTTCCCCCTGACGGGTCGGGCGTGCCGCCGGGCGGCGGGGCAGCGCCACAAGGGCCGCGCCGAGGGTGAACGCGAGGGCGGGCAGAGCGGGGAACCGGCCGTCGGGGGCCAGGCCGTGCACCGACCAGTAGGCGAGGGCGGCCGTGCTGCAGGCCAGTCCGGTCCACAGCAGGGCGGGGCGGTCGTAGCGGGCGTCGGCCGACGGGGCGACGGCGCCGGACAGGCGGGCGAGCGCACGCTCCAGCGGCCGCAGTGCGACCAGCACGCCCGCCAGGAACACCGCGAGCACCAGCATCCAGGGCACGCGCAGCGCCCACCAGGCAGCGCTGCCGAAGGCGGCGTCGGGGGCGAGGCCGAGCAGGTAGAACACGGCGGCGAGCAGCACGGGCAGCATGTGCCACAGGTACAGGGTCATGCTCGCGCCGCCGAGGAACCCGACGGCACGTCCCATGCGTGCGCCCTCCAGTGCCCGCCGGACGGCCGGAGCGGCCAGCAGGCATGCGCCGGCCTGGGCCACCACCCAGGCCAGCATCGCCGGGGACGGGGGGTCGGTGTTGCCGACCGTCTCCCCGGTGACCCGGATCAGGCTCACCGGGTACGGCCCGAGGGTGATCAGCGCCGTGAAGGCCAGCGCGCCCGCGGCCGCCATCGCGGCGGCGGGCAGGCGCGTCAACTGCCCGTCGCGCCAGCAGAACCCGAGCTGGTACGCCACTCCCCAGACCAGGACGTAGTCGACCAGCCCGGCGGAGGCCGGGGCACCCGCCGTCACCGACGCACCCGCCGCCACCGCGACCGCACCCATCGCCACCGGGACCCGCGGCCCCCAGCGCCGGTGCGCCGCGTGCAGCACCGGGGTGAGGGCGCTGAGCAGCAGGTACACCGGGAGGAACCAGAACTGCATGGCCATCGCCCATCCCGCGAGCTCGAGCGTGCGCCGGTCCACTCCGGCCGCCGAGCAGATCGCGACCGCGAGCAGCACCAGCCCGCAGTAGGCGGCCGCGGGCAGCAGCAGGCGCAGGGCCCGCCGCGCCACCCAGGGGGCCGCCGTACCTCCCGCCGCCCGGGTGCGGGCCCAGGAGCCGCCCGCCGCGTGGCCCCCGGCGAGGAAGAACAGCGGCATGATCTGGAAGCCCAGGGTCAGCCACTGCGTCCAGCGGATCTCCGCCAGGAGCTCGGGCGCCACGATGCCCCCGCCCGGCTCCCGGACGAGGGCGGTGATCAACCAGTGGCCGAGCACGACCATGCAGATCGCCAGGGCCCGCAGGAAGTCGACGTACCGGTCTCGCTCCATGCCCGGTCATGCTGCCCCACCCCCGTCCGTGGCGCCGCGGTTGGCCCCGGCCGCAACCGATTCGTACCCGCAGCGCAACCTGACCGGGTAATTCGCTTGCGGGGCCCGCGGGTCGGGGCGAGGCTGGCCGGTCGGTCGCGAGGAGAGGGAGTTGCTGATGGCGGGCGAGGAGCAACGGGACGTGTCCCTGTGGCGGTTGGCGGACCTGGTGACCCCGATGGCGCTGCGCACGGCGGCCACGCTCAAGGTGGCGGACCATCTGGCGGAAGGGCCCCGTAAGGCCACCGAGCTGGCGCAGGAGACCGGGACGGAGTCGGGGGCGCTGGACCGTCTGC
Source organism: Streptomyces sp. PA03-6a (assembly GCF_033792765.1). NCBI lineage: Bacteria > Bacillati > Actinomycetota > Actinomycetes > Kitasatosporales > Streptomycetaceae > Streptomyces > Streptomyces sp. PA03-6a. The sequence continues at coordinate 2,015 of NZ_JARAVK010000485.1, forward strand.
TGCGGCACCTGACCGGTGTCGGGGTGGTGACCCGCGACGGGGGCGGGCGGTACGCGCTGACGGCCCGGGGCGAGGAGCTGAGGTCGGACCACCCGGGCGGGCTGCGGGAGTGGCTGGACACCGAGGGCGGCCTCGGCCGGGCCGAACTGGCCTTCGTGCAGCTGCCGCACAGCGTGCGCACGGGCACGGCCGCGTTCCCGCGCCAGTACGCCCGCGGGTTCTGGGAGGACCTGGCGGCGGACGAGGAGCGGACCCGCTCGTACGACCGCGCGATGGGGGTCGACGTCGCCGAGTGGGCGGGCGCGCTGGTCCCGGCGTACGACTGGGGCGCGCTCGGTCACCTGGTCGACGTGGGCGGCGGCAACGGGACGCTGCTGGCGGCGCTGCTCACCGCCTTCCCGGAGCTGCGCGGCACCGTGGTGGACCAGCCCGCCACGGCCGGGGCGGCCCGCGCGACGCTGGCGGCGGCCGGACTCGGCGACCGCGGCGACGCGGTGGGGGGCAGCTTCTTCGAGGCGCTGCCCAAGGGGGCCGGCGGCTACCTGCTCTGCGCGATCCTGCACGACTGGGACGACGACGCGGCACGGTCGGTCCTGCGCCGCTGCGCCGAGGCCGCAGGGGAGCACGGCCGGGTGCTCGTCGTGGAGAAGGTGGGCGCCGACCGCGAGTCGACGGTGGCCGCGATGGACCTGCGCATGCTGGTGTACTTCGGCGGCCGGGAGCGCGGGGTCGCCGCGCTGACCGCGCTCGGCGCGGACGCGGGGCTGCGGGTGTCGTCGGTGCGCACGGCGGGGGACATCGGGATCGTCGAGTTCAGGGCCGCCTGACCGCGTCGAGCGCCCGCCCTCACCGCAGCGTCGGCACGGCGCCGCCCTCCGCCCACGTCACCTCGGTACCGGGCAGACCCCGGCTCCACGCGCGGGTGATCCCGGCGAGGCCGGCCGCGTCGGGATCACCCGCGCGTGGAGCCGGGGTCTGCCCGGTACCGAGGTGACGTGGGCGGAGGG
>NZ_JARAVK010000486.1:0-3005 GCF_033792765.1 Streptomyces sp. PA03-6a
CGCCGCCTACGGCTGGCTGCGCGACTGGCTGGACGTCGAACGGCTGCGCGCCCTGCTCCCGGAGACCGCCAAACTCGCCGTCAGCCGCTACGAGCTGCCCAACCTGCGCGCCCTGAACTTCGTCGTCCACGGCCTGCTCGGCGACGGCGTCGCAGCCTCCACCCGCCCCGACCCGCAGGCCAAGGGGCTCGGCGAGTACCTGCGCGGGCTGGAGGCCGACATCCCCGCGGTCCTCGTACCCGGGCAGCGCCGCGAGGCATGATCGCGCCATGAGCAACCTCGACCTCCATCCCGCGCCCGCCACGTGCGGCGGGCGTGCGGACGTGTCCGCGAAACCCGTCCACGACCTGCTCACCGGACGCCTCGTGCCGCTCGGCGAGAGCAGCGTCGTACGCCGTCTGCTGCCCAACCTCGGCCGCCGCATGGTCGGCGCCTGGTGCTTCGTCGACCACTACGGTCCCGACGACATCGCCGACCAGCCCGGCATGCAGGTGCCCCCGCACCCGCACATCGGGCTGCAGACCGTCAGCTGGCTCCACGAGGGCGAGGTGCTGCACCGCGACACCCTCGGCAGCCTGCAGACCGTGCGGCCGAGGGAACTGGGCCTGATGACCTCGGGCCGCGGCATCGCGCACTCGGAGGAGTCCCCGCGCGAGCACGCCCGCCTCCTGCACGGCGCCCAGTTGTGGGTCGCCCTCCCGGACACGGCCCGGCACCGCGAGCCCGCCTTCGAGCACCACGCCGACCTGCCCGTGCTGCACGGCGGCCGGGGGCTCACCGCCACCGTGATCCTCGGCGAGGTGGACGGCGCGGCCTCGCCCGGCACCGTGCACACGCCCCTCGTCGGCGCCGACCTCGCCCTCGCCGCGGGCACCGACGTGACGCTGCCGCTGGAGCGGGACTTCGAGTACGCGGTGCTGTCGATGTCCGGCCGGGCCGACGTCGACGGCGTGCCCGTCGAGGCCGGTTCGATGCTCTACCTGGGCTGCGGCCGCACCGGACTGCCGCTGCGCGCGGACGTCGACGCGGGCCTGATGCTGCTCGGCGGCGAGCCGTTCGAGGAGAAGCTCGTCATGTGGTGGAACTTCGTCGCCCGCGACGGCGAGGAGATCGCCCACGCCCGCGAGGAGTGGAACACCGGCGGCGCCTTCGGCACCGTGCACGGCTACGACGGCGACCTCCTCCTGGCCCCGGAGCTCCCCGCGACCCCCCTCAAGCCCCGCGGCCGCGAACGCTGAAGCGCCGCGCGGCGAGCCGGTTCCGTGGCCGAGCTCCTGGGCGGCGTCCGGTTCGTGGAGGCTCTGACCGGCCGCGCCGCTCCCGTGCCGCCCTCGCGGCCCGCGCGGCGGTGGCCGCCGCGACCGCCTTGGAGGACCCGGCGACGCGTCAGCGCCGTGCCGACCGCGTGCCCTGCGTCCCCTGGCGTCTCCCTGGCCGGTTGCATGAGCCGCGCCGAGGCGTGCGGTCGCGTGAACTCGCCCGCCGGGGCAGGCCTCTTGGCCGGCGTTCGGATTCCCGAGGTCCGGCCGCGAGGCTTCGGGGGTCCCGCGCCGTCAGACGCGGAAGACCGCCCCGACGAACTCCGTCAGCAGCCGTTCCTTGAGCGGTACGGGCAGTACGTCGAGCAGCGCGAGTACCGGGGCCATCCGGCGTGGCAGCCCGGTGCCGCCGCCCATGCCGGCGAAGGTCAGTACCGCCTCCACCTCCTCCGGCCCCAGGGTGACCGGGTCGAGTTCCGCCGCGAACTGCGCGACCGCCGGGTCCACCGTCACCGGGTCCAGGGCGCGGGCCGCCTTCGACGCCGCGTCCAGGTCGGTGAGGAGCACGTCCACCAGACCGGCCGCCGCGGGGGTCAGGGTCAGGTGCAGATTGGGCGGCAGCCCGTCGAAGGACAGCTGCGGCTGCAGGTACCAGCCGCGTTCGCGCATCTCGTCGGCGAGGTGGAGCAGCAGGCTCAGGTCCGGCGTGCCGTCGGCGCCGAGCAGCGTGAACGCGACGAGCCCGGCCTGGGGATCGCCCAGCACCCGCACGCCCTCGACGGCGCGCAGCCCCGGCAGCAGCCGGTCGGCGGCCGCGGCGGTGCGCTCGGCCAGCGCGCGGTAGCCGTCCTCGCCGATGTGCCGCTGCACGGCCCACGCCTGGGCCAGCAGCCCGGCCGACTTGGTGCCCTGCACGGTGGGGTTGACCACGGGGTAGCCCGGCCAGCCCGCGTGCGCGAAGTACTGGTGGCGGCGCAGTTCGGCGTCCCGGTAGAGCACCACGGAGGCGCCCTTGTCGGCGTAGCCGTACTTGTGCAGGTCCACCGAGAGCGAGGTCACCCCGGGCACCGACAGGTCGAAGGGCGGCACGTCCCGCCCGGCGCGCCGAAGGTAGGGCAGCAGCCAGCCGCCGATGCACGCGTCGACGTGGCAGAGCACGCCGCGGCCGGCCGCCGCTGCGGCGATCTCCGCGACCGGGTCGACCACCCCGTGGGCGTAGGAGGGCGCCGAGGCCACCACCAGCGCCGTGCGGTCGGTGATCGCGGCCGCCACCGCCGCCGCGTCGGCCCGTAGCGTGGCCCGGTCCACCGGCACCACCACGGTCTCCAGGCCCAGGTAGGCGGCGGCCTTGTGGAAGGCGGCGTGCGCGGTGGAGGGCAGGACCAGCTGCGGCGCCGTCACCGCGCGCACCGTGCGGGCGTGGTCCCGGGCGGTCTTCACGGCCAGCAGGATCGACTCGGTGCCGCCGCTGGTGAAGGTGCCCTGGGCACCGGGCGTGCCCAGCAGTGCCACGGCGGCGGCGATCAGGTCGTTCTCCAGCCGGGCGACGCTGGGGAAGACCGTCATGTCCAGCCCGTTGACGGTGGCGAACGCCGCGTACGCCGAGGCGGCCAGCTCGTCCACGCCGGACAGCCCGGAGTCGTAGACGTACGCGAAGGTGCGGCCGCCGCGGGTGGGGGCGTCGTCCGCGCGCAGCTCACGCAACTGCGCCAGCACCTCGGCGGCGGGGCTGCCCTGGGGGAGGGC
>NZ_JARAVK010000487.1:0-2995 GCF_033792765.1 Streptomyces sp. PA03-6a
GCGGTGGGGAGGCCTTGTTCAACTCGTGATTTAAGGAGTGAAGGAAGGGTGCAGTCAAGACTTTGGTACAGACCAGTACGGTCCGCCCAGGTGGCCGTCGTTGATCAGCAGGTCCGGGCGGGGGGTCCGGCGGCGCGGTTCCCGGGGGGCGACCCGGCCGGACCGGCGCCTTCAAGTGTTGTCCGGCCCGGATGTGGCGGCGCTTGCCGGCCACACCGCGCCGCACCGTGTCGCATCGGCTGCCAACTGCGCAAATGCACTGCCCGGACATCGAGTTGAGGCACTACCACGCATCGGGCGGCGTTCGAAATCCGTAGCGCGACCTCTTGACGTGTCCGCTGCGGAAGCCTAACTTCACGCCGTGAAGAAAGGTCGATCCGACCTTTGAGCTGCTGTCGCATGGCCGGGCGCGTGCGCCCGGCCACCCCCCACCTCCGTCATGCCACGTCATGCCGTCGCCCGCTTCGGCATGCCCGCTCACACCCCCCACGGCGCCGCGCCCCGCGCGGCACAGGAGTCCTCCATGAGAACCCTCGGAGCGCCGTCCCGCGGCGTCCCCGGACGCGGCCGGGTCCGGCGCCGCGTCGCACCGCTCGCGCTCGGCGCGCTGTTCGCCTCGGGTCTGTCGGCCGTCGTGCTGACCGCCCCGCAGGCCCAGGCCGCCTCCCTCCCCACCGGCTGGGTGACCGTCGCCGCCAAGCACAGCGGCAAGTGCGTCGACGCCGCCGCCGCGGGCACCGCCGACGGCACCGCGGTCCAGCAGTACGCCTGCAACGGCACCACCGCGCAGCAGTGGCAGTTCCAGGCGACCAGCGACGGCTACGTCCGGGTCAACAACCGCAACGACGCGGCCAAGTCCTGGGACGTCACCGACGTCTCCACGGCGGACGGCGCGCCGGTCCAGCTCTGGTCGTACTCGGGCGGGGCCAACCAGCAGTGGCTGCCGGTCGAGGAGACCGGCGGGACGTACCACTTCGTGAACCGCAACAGCGGCAAGTGCCTGGACGTGCCTGCCGCCTCCACCGCCGACAGCGCGCGCATCCAGCAGTACACCTGCAACGGCACCGCCGCGCAGTCCTTCAGCCTCGGCTCCACCGACACCCCGCAGAACCCCCCGGGCACCCCCGACCTCGGCCCCAACGTCTCGGTCTTCGACCCGTCGATGTCCTCGGCCGCCATCCAGAGCCGGCTCAGCCAGGTCTTCGGCCAGCAGGAGTCCAACCAGTTCGGCTCCCAGCGCTACGCCCTGCTCTTCAAGCCCGGCAGCTACAGCGTCGACGCCAACGTCGGCTTCTACACCCAGGTCGCGGGCCTGGGCCTGTCGCCGGACGACGTGACGATCAACGGCGCGGTCCACGCCGAGGCCGACTGGTTCCAGGGCAACGCCACCCAGAACTTCTGGCGCTCCGCGGAGAACCTCTCCGTCAACCCGACCGGCGGCACCGACCGCTGGGCGGTCTCGCAGGCGGCCCCGTACCGGCGCATGCACGTCCGCGGCAACCTGCAGCTGGACGACGGCGGCTGGTCCAGCGGCGGCCTGATCGCCGACTCCAAGATCGACGGCCAGGTGCGTTCCGGTTCCCAGCAGCAGTGGCTGTCGCGGAACAGCCAGTGGGGCAGCTGGACGGGCTCCAACTGGAACATGGTCTTCGTCGGTGACGTCAACGCCCCCGCGAACACCTTCCCGAGCCCGCCGTACACCACGGTCGCGCAGTCGCCGGTGACGCGTGAGAAGCCGTTCCTGTACGTGGACTCGGCCGGCGCCTACAAGGTCTTCGTCCCGGCGCTGCGCACCAACACCCAGGGCACGACCTGGGCGGGCGGCAGCCCGGCCGGCAGCTCGCTGCCGATCGACCAGTTCTTCATCGTCAAGCCCGGCGCCACCGCCACCGACATCAACGGCGCGCTCGCCCAGGGCAAGAACCTGCTGTTCACGCCCGGCGTCTACCACCTCAACCAGACGCTCAACATCAACCGTGCCGACACCGTCGTCCTGGGCCTGGGCCTGGCCACCGTCATCCCGGACAACGGCATCACCGCGGTGAACGTCGCCGACGTCGACGGGGTCAAGATCGCCGGACTGCTCATCGACGCGGGCACCACCAACTCGCAGACCCTGATGCAGGTCGGCCCCGCCGGCTCGTCCGCGCGGCACACCGCCGACCCGACCTCGCTGCACGACGTCTTCTTCCGCATCGGCGGCGCGGGCGTCGGCAAGGCCACCCAGAGCCTGGTGGTCAACAGCTCGGACGTCATCGGCGACCACATGTGGCTCTGGCGCGCCGACCACGGCAGCGGGGTGGGCTGGACGAGCAACACCGCCGCCAACGGCCTGATCGTCAACGGCACGAACGTGACGATGTACGGCCTGTTCGTCGAGCACTACCAGCAGCACCAGGTGATCTGGAACGGCAACGGCGGCCGCACGTACTTCTTCCAGAACGAGATGCCGTACGACCCGCCCAACCAGGCCGCCTGGATGAACGGCTCCACCCGCGGCTACGACGCCTACAAGGTCAGCCCCTCGGTGACCAGCCACGAGGCCTGGGGCCTGGGCAGTTACTGCTACTTCAACGTCAACCCGTCCGTCGTCGCCGACCGGGCCTTCGAGGTCCCCGCGGTGTCCGGGGTCCGCTTCCACGACATGGTGACGGTCTCCCTCGGCGGCACGGGCACGATCAGCCACGTCATCAACAACAGCGGAGGCCCGTCCAACTCCGCGAACAACGTGGCCAACCTCGTCTCCGGTCCCTGACCCCGGCCGGACGAAGACCGGCGGGGCCGCCGCCGTCCGCACGGCGGGCGGCGGCGACCCCGCCCCCAGGCATGTCCGCGAGCCCTCCCGCGGTCATCGCGGCGCCCAACGAACCGGTGGCGCGGGGGGCTTGACGCAGGGCTGGTCTAGTCCATACCGTCATCGGCCATCAGCTGTTCATGTAGTGAGGCGATGTTCACCTACATGAACGGCTGTCCAGATCCCCCCACCCCGCTGTCC
>NZ_JARAVK010000488.1:0-2981 GCF_033792765.1 Streptomyces sp. PA03-6a
CAGCCGTTCCCATTCAGCATCGCTCAAGTCACCCCGCCCCATGTCCACATCAACGACGCGGACGGCGAGTAGTCACATGATCGTCCGGACAAGTCCTAGTCCTCCGGCGACCCGGGGCCGGGCCGACCGGGCTCGATTGTCGGTGGCCCGGCCTAGGGTGGGGACGACACAGGCACCGCGACGAGAGACTGGAAGTCCCCATGACGACCCTTTCCGACCGTCCGAACACCGCGCTGCTCGTCATCGACGTGCAGAACGGGGTGGTGGCCGGCTCCCACAACCGGGACGACGTCATCGCCAACATCAACACCCTGCTCGGCAAGGCGCGGGCCGAGGACGTGCCCGTGATCTGGGTGCAGCACTCGGACGAAGGCCTGCAGAAGGGCAGCGAGAGCTGGCAGTACGTGCCGGAACTCGTGCGCGAGGAGCCGGAGCCGCTGATCCACAAGCGCTACGGGGACTCCTTCGAGGACACCGAGTTGGAGGCGGTGCTCGCCGACCGCGGCGTGGGCCGGCTCGTCGTCACGGGTGCCCAGACCGACGCCTGTGTCCGCTCGACCCTGCACGGCGGGCTCGTCCGGGGCTACGACGTCACGCTCGTCGGCGACGCGCACACCACGGAGGACCTCAGCGCCTACGGGGCACCGGCCCCGGAGTTGGTGATCGCGCACACCAACCTCTACTGGAAGCACCAGAGCGCCCCCGGTCGCCGCGGCGGCACCGTCGACACCGCGGACGTCTCCTTCGCCGCGGCCGGGACGGGCTGAGCCCTCCGGGCCGACGACCCGTGGGTCCCCGGCGGCGACCGCCCGTCGGGGCTCACGGCGCCGTCCGGTGGTGGTAGGCGCACAGCTCGCTGAAGCCCGCCCGGTCGTAGAGCCGCGCGGCGGGGGCGTTGTCGCGTTCCACCTGCAGGTACATGCTGTCCGCGCCCTGCCCGGCGGCCCAGTGCGCAAGTGCGGCGAGGACCGCGCGGGCCGCGCCCTTGCCGCGGGCGCCGGGGAGGGTGGCCATGCCGAACAGGCCCGCCCAGCCGGTGTCGGCGACGGCGCGGCCCACCCCGACGGCCTCGCCGCCGATCGTGGCGCACGCGTAGGCCGAGGGCCGCTCCACGCGGTGGAGCAGGTCCCTTTCGGCACCGGAGCCGCCGTGCACACCGTGCACCGCGCGCCACACGCTGAACCAGCCGTCCGTGGGGCGGTCCTCCAGCCGGACCGGCGGGGCGGCGCCCGCCGCGGCCTGCTCGCGCACCTGGGCGGTCCGCGCCGTGCGCAAGGACATCGGGCTCCCGGGGCGGTAGCCGCGCCCTGCCGGGAAGGCGTCGAGTCCGGGCGGGCAGGCCCCCGGGCTGATCCGGAACCGGGCGGTGGCATCGCGGGCGGCGTAGAACTCCGCGACCGTGGCGACCCGGTGGGCCAACCGGCCGGTCACGTCGGCCCAGTGGGGCAGGACCGTGCCCACCCACCAGGAGCAGCCGGGGGCTTGCCGCAGCCACCACCCCTCGGTGACCTCGACGTACGCGGCCGGAAGCGCGCGGGCCGCCCGCTCCTGCAGAGCGCGCAGGGTGTCCGGACCGCCCACGGTGGACGGCGACGAAGCCGGCACGCTCACCCTCCCGATCCACGGGGCTCGGTCCCCGCAGGTCATGGCCCGTCAGCGGGCGCCGTGTCCCGCGTGGACCGCCGCGGCGTGGATCGGTCCCGTCGTGCCGCTGAGCGGGGACCCGGAGCCGCCGCGCCTCCCGGCGATGATCTCGGCGGCGATGGAGACCGCCGTCTCCTGAGGTGTGAGGGCGCCGATGTCGAGGCCGATCGGCGAGCTGAGGCGGGCGAGTTCGGCGTCGGTCAGGCCCGCGTGCCGGAGGCGCTCGAGGCGGTCCTCGTGGGTGCGCCGGGAACCCATCGCCCCGACGAAACCCAGGAACGGGAGGCGCAGGGCCACCTCCAGCAGCGGCACGTCGAACTTCGGGTCGTGGGTGAGGACGGCCACCATCGTCCGGGCGTCGACGCGGCCCCCGGCGGACTCGGCGGCGAGGTAGCGGTGCGGCCATTCGACGACGACCTCGTGGGCGTCGGGGAAGCGGGCCGCGGTGGTGAACACGGGGCGCGCGTCGCAGACCGTGACGCGGTGGCCGAGGAGCGCGCCCTGGCGGGCGAGGGCGGCGGCGAAGTCGGTGGCGCCGAAGACCAGCAGGCGCGGCGGTGGCGCGTAGGAGCGGACGAAGACCCGCCGTTCGCCGTAGCGGCGCTGCGCGCTCGTGCCGCGGGCCAGCATGGCGCGGGCGTCCCCGGCCACAGCCTCGTCGAGGACGGCGGAGCCGAGGCCGCCCGAGCGTGCCCCGGTGCGCACCACCATGCGGGTCCCGGCACCCGGACCGGCGACCACCGTGGCCACCGCGACCGCCCGGCCCGCCGCCATGTCGTCGAGGACGGCGGGCAGTTCGGGGAAGGTGGCCGGGGAGACCGGCTCGACGAAGACGTCGATGGTGCCGCCGCAGGTAAGGCCGACCGCGAAGGCGTCGTCGTCGCTGATCCCGTACTGGTGCAGCTGCGGCGTCATCGTACGGACGACCTCCCGCGCCACCTCGTACACGGCGGCCTCGACGCATCCGCCGGACACGCTCCCGGCGACGTCGCCCTCGGCGGACACGGCCATCGCCGCGCCCGGGGGACGGGGCGCGCTGCGGTAGGCGCCGACGACGGTGGCGAGTCCGATCGTGCGTCCCGCCGCGTACCAGGCCCGGAGCGGGCCCGCGAGCTCTCGCACCGCGGGCCTCAGACGAGCCAGACGATGAGCAGGACGAGCACGACGACCGCGACGGCGGCCGGGATCGCCCGCTTGAGCACGGCGCCCTTGGCGACGCCCATGAGGTCGATCGGCTCGGGTTCCGCCGTGGGCCGCACCGGGCCGGGTGCCGTCCCGGGCGCGGGTGCCGGGCTTTCGGCGTCGCCTTGCGAGCCCCCTTCCGCGGCCCCTTCCCC
>NZ_JARAVK010000489.1:0-2928 GCF_033792765.1 Streptomyces sp. PA03-6a
TCGCCGGGGGGTGCCGGGGGCGTCATGGGCCGGACTCCGGGCCCCACGGGGAGGGGTTGCGTTCGCTGACGGAGACGATCAGGGCACGCAGCGAGATGCGGACGAGGTCGATGTCGGCGATGGAGAGCACCACGTCGCCGGTGAGGACCACGCCGCCGCTCAGGAGGCGGTCGAGCAGGTCGACGAGGGCCACCTGACGCTCCGCCAGGGGTTCAGGGGTCCGGTCGGCGGCCGTCATGGCGGCGCGTCCGCCACGTCCGCGCCGGGGAGGGCGGCGAACGAGTACGGGGCCCAGGGGCCGGTGACGTCGACGCGCACCCCGGGCAGTCCTTCGCCGGCGGCGAGGACGCGGGTGCGGAAGGCCTCGGCCTGTTCGTCCGCGAGGAGGAAGGCGTCGTTGAGGACGTTCTCCCCCGCGCCGGCGGCGAGTTGCCCCTGCTGCACGCGGTGCCGGGCGTGCCCGGTCGCCAGTTCGCGGCCGATCGTCTCGACGCGTGCGGCGGCCTCCTCCGCCGCGCGGTAGGCCTCGTCGCGGGAGTGCCGCTGGGCGCGGCGGGCACGCAGGTAGGCGCGGCCGGGGCTGAGGTCCTCGCCGGCGCCGGCTCCGGCGGTGCCCGCGGACGCAGCCGCCGCCGGGGCCTCCACGTAGATCTTGACCCCCCATTCGAGGTGTCCTGCGAGCCGCTCCAGGACCTGCGTGAACGCCGCGTCGTCGTCCCGCAGCACGGCCAGGACGCGTGCGTCGTCCAGGTAGACCGTGGCCAGTCGCAGGGGCAGCACGGTGGTGTGCGCCGAGAGCGCCTCGATGACGGTGTGGTGGGCGCGGGCGACGGCCTCCAGCCAGTCCAGGTCCTCCAGGTGCCGGCGCAGGGCTTCCTCCCGGAAGTCCGCGGCGGGCACCGGGCTGACGGCCGCGGCCAGCGGACCCGCCGTCACGAGCCCCACCGGTGCCCCGGCGACGCCCGTCAGCGCGGCCAGGGCGCCCTCCGGAACGCCGCCGCCGCGCAGCACGGCGTACGCGTAGCTGACCCGGTCATCCATCGTCCGTCCCGGGATCGCCGCGGCGGTGCGTCGTCGAGGAGGACCGCGTGCGGTGGCGGGAGGCCACGCTGCCCCGCGGCGTGTCCGTCAGCTCCCGCCCTTCCTTCAGCGCCTCGATCTCCTCGCGCAGCCGGCGGTTCTCCTGCGCGAGCGAACTCTCCCCGTGGGCACGGGAGGACAGCGACGGATCGTGCTCCCACCAGTCGATGCCCATCTCCTTGGCCTTGTCGACGGAGGCCACCAGCAGACGCAGCTTGATGGTGAGCAGTTCGATGTCGAGCAGGTTGATCTGGATGTCGCCGGCGATGACGATGCCCTTGTCCAGGACCCGCTCGAGGATGTCCGCCAGGTTGGCCGAGGACCCCTGCCCCTGGGCGTACGACTGGGGACCGGCCCTCGTGGGGTACGAGCCGAGCCGGCCCGCCGGGGAATCCGTCACTGCGTCACCTCGTCTCAGGGCGCGGGCTCGCCGCGCCGGAAGGCCGCGATCTCGTCGAGCCGGTCGAGCAGTTCCTCCTCGCGGGCCTCGAAGGTCTCCTCGTCGATCCGTCCGGCGAGGAGTTCCTTCTCCAGGGCGGCGAGTTCGCGTTCGACGGGCTCGGGGTCGTAGTACTCCTGCTCTGCGGCCTCCAGTACGCGCTCGACCACCCAGCCCACCCCGCGCACCGGCGCGAGGGGGAGGGTGACGATCTGGGTGAACAGTCCCATGGGGGCCACTCCCTCTCACACGAAGCTGTACGGGGGCAGCGGTCCCAGCAGCCGGAAGTCGCACTCCTCGCCCACCTGGTTGGCGAGGCTCAGCTGCGTGGCCAGGAACATCTCCTCCTTGCTGTCGTCCACCAGGAAGGAGACGCTGAGGAAGTCCTGTCCGCCCGGCGCGGAGGCCACGTCGTCGCGGACGAAGGGGCGCAGCGCTTCGACGATGCCCGCCCCGAGGGCCTGCTGGCGGGCCTGCACCTCGTTGGCGAGCAGCTCGCCCAGCATCAGGGGGATGTCGGGGGACGCGGTTCCGCCGCGGATCTCCTCGTTCAGCCGGCGTGCCTCGTCGTTCTCCTCCAGGACCCGGCGCAGCAGGGAGTCCTCGTCCCACGAGACCTTCAGGTGGTACTCGGCGCAGCCCTGCAGGTTCTTCAGCTGCTCCCGGTACTCCACCGCACGGTCCTCCAGAACGGCCTTCACGGCCTCCTCGTCGGGTGCCGTGAAGCCGAAGCGCAGCGGCAGCACGGCACCGTCGGCCATCAGCCGTTCCTGGACCTCCTGATGGGCGAGCACGTCCCTGCGCCGGGGGCGCAGGTCCTCGGGGGCCTCGCTCACGACCGCGGAGAGCTCGGCATTCGTCACCGTGCGCAGCTCCCGGTCCGATCCGCCGACGGCCGTGAGGCCGTCCAGGCGCAACGGGTGGTCCTTCGCGGTGATGGAGTAGACGTAGACGGCCATGGTCATTCCCTCTCCCGCCGGGAAGCCCGCCCGGTGCTCCTGCGCCGCGGCTGCCTGGGCTCCTCCTCGTACTCCGCTTCCTCCTCTTCGGGCTCCTCCTCGTACTCGTCCTCCTCGTCCTCGTCGCTCCCGCCCTTCAGGGTGTCGGTCACGGCCTCGACGGCGCCGGACAGGGCACCCTTCGACTTGCCCTTGGCCCCGCCCTCGGTGATCTCACCCACGAGATCGGTGAGCTGGGTGGGCTGCTTGCGCCCGGATTCCAGGTCAAGCCGGTTGCAGGCTTCGGCGAAACGGAGGTACGTGTCGACGCTCGCCACGACGATCCGGGCGTCGATCTTGAGGATCTCGATGCCCACAAGGGACACGCGGACGAAGACGTCGATGACGAGCCCCCGGTCCAGGATCAGTTCCAGGACGTCGTAGAGGCTCCCCCCGCCACCCCCCCTCGAC
>NZ_JARAVK010000048.1:0-45439 GCF_033792765.1 Streptomyces sp. PA03-6a
GGCTGAGTGGGGTGGCCGGGCTGGGCCGGGTAGCCGGGGTACGCGGGGTACTCAGGCTGAGTGGGGTGGCCCGGGTAACCGGGGTAACCGGGGAAACCGGGGTGGTAGCCCGGGTAGCCCGGGTACGTGGCGTGGGGCGGTTGCGGCGGCACGGCCGCCGCAGCGTCCGGGGCCGGCGGGGCCCAGGGATCGCGCGGCTGCTGCTCGGGCCCGGGCGCGGGTGCGTCCACGGGTACCGGGCGCTTGGTCAGCGTCACGTGCTCCTGCGGGGCCTGCGGTACCGGCGGCACGGGCGGCGCCCAGGGGTTGTGCCCGGCCGGCGCACCCGCCTGCCCGTACCCGGGGGCGACCGGCACCGGCGGCGCCCACGGATCCCGCGGCCCGGGCACCTCCGCGGGCGGCGCGCCGGCAGGCGCGTCAGGAGCGACCGGAGCATCCGCCGCACCGACCACGGCATGCGAGCCGTCACCGGGCTCGGCATCGGCGACCGGCGCGTCAGCAGGCGTCGCGCCCTCCGCACGAGTCACGCTTCCCGGCACCACCGCGCCCTCGACATCGGGAGCCGCCGAGGCATCCCCACCCGGAGCGGCGCCGGGCTCGGCCTCCGCGACCGGCGCGTCAGCGGGAGTCGCGCCCTCCGCGGGCGGCGCGCCGGCAGGCGCGTCCGGGGCGACCGGAGCATCAGCCGCACCGACCACGGCATGCGAGCCGTCACCGGGCTCGGCATCGGCGACCGGCACGTCGGCAGGCGTCACGGCCTCCGCACGAGTCACGCTTCCCGGCGCCCCCGCGCTCTCGACATCGGGAGCCGCCGAGGCATCCCCACCCCGGGCGGCGACGGGGGCGGCGTCCGTGGGCGCCGCAGGCGCCGGGGCGGGCAGCTCGAAGTCGGATGCGGGCCGTGCGTCCGCCGGGGCCGCCGAGGACGACGGGGCCGCCGCTTCGGGGGTGTCGCTCGCGGCGTCGCGCGGCGTCGGGTGCTCGGGCTCGTGGGACATCGCTGCCTTCCTGCTGACTACGTCGGGCAATGCTATGGCCTGCGAAGACGCCGGACGGAGGCAATTTCGCGTTTACGATGGCGGTTGCCGCCGACCCCGCAGGAGGATCGCCCCATGTCCGACACCGCGTCAGCCCTCGACGCCTTCATCGCGGGACTCCCGAAGGCCGAGCTCCACGTGCACCACGTCGGCTCGGCCTCACCCCGCATCGTGGCGGAGCTGGCCGCGCGGCACCCGGATTCCAAGGTGCCCACCGACCCCGCCGCCCTCGCCGAGTACTTCAGCTTCCGGGACTTCGCCCACTTCATCGAGGTCTACCTGTCCGTGGTCGACCTGATCCGCGACGCGGAGGACGTGCGTCTGCTGACGTACGAGGTCGCCCGCGACATGGTGCGCCAGAACATCCGTTACGCCGAGCTGACCGTCACCCCGTACAGCTCGGTCCGCCGCGGCATCCCGGACAAGGCGTTCGTGGAGGCCATCGAGGACGCCCGCAAGGCGGCCGAGGCGGAGCTCGGCATCGTGCTGCGCTGGTGCTTCGACATCCCGGGCGAGGCCGGGCTGGCCTCCGCCGAGGAGACCACGCGCATCGCCACCGAGCTGCAACCGGACGGGCTGGTCAGCTTCGGCCTCGGCGGGCCGGAGATCGGTGTGCCGCGTCCGCAGTTCAAGCCGTACTTCGACCGCGCCCGCGCCGTCGGCCTGCACAGCGTGCCGCACGCGGGCGAGACCACCGGCCCGCAGACGATCTGGGACGCGCTGAACGAGCTGGGCGCCGAGCGCATCGGCCACGGCACCAGCGCCACCCGGGACCCGCGCCTACTGGACCACCTGGCCGAGCACCGCATCCCGCTGGAGGTCTGCCCGACCTCCAACATCGCCACCCGCGCCGTCGCCACGCTCGACGAGCACCCCGTCAAGGAGATGGTGGCCGCGGGTCTGCTGGTCACCGTCAACAGCGACGACCCGCCGATGTTCGGCACCGACCTCAACACCGAGTACGCGGTGGCCGCGCGGCTGCTGCAGCTCGACGAGGGCGGGCTGGCCCAGCTCGCCAGGAACGCCGTGGAGGCCTCGTTCCTCGACGCCCCGGGCAAGGCGAAGCTCACCGCCGAGATCGACTCCTACCTGGCGGGATGGCAGCGCTAGCGGTCGCCCACCGCGGCGACCCGTACCGCCACCGCGAGAACACCCTGCCCTCGCTGCGCAGCGCGCTGCGCGCGGGGGCGGACGCGGTGGAGATGGACGTACGGCTGAGCCGCGACGGTGTGCCGGTGCTGCTCCACGACCCCACGCTGAAGCGGCTGTGGGGCGTGGACTCCGCCGTCGCCGGCCTCGCGGCGGACCGGCTGCCGCCGGGCGTGCCGACCCTCCACGAGGCGCTGGCCGCCGTGGACGGCTGCCGGGCCCTGGTCGACCTCACCCTGCCGGAGTCCGCGGGCCCGGTGCTGTCCGCGGTCCGGGACGCGGGCGCCGGGGACCGTACGTACTACTGCGGGGAGGCGGCCGCCGTGCTGGCGGTGCGGGACCACGACCCGGCCGCCGAGATCGCACTGACCTGGAAGACCTCCGCGCCGGTGCCGCCGCTACTGCTGTCGGAGCTGCGTCCGCGCTGGATCAACCTGCGCTTCGGGCTGGTCCGCGCGCCCCTGGTGGAGTGGGCGCACGGCGAGGGCCTGCTGGTCGGCGCGTGGACGGTGGACCTGCGCCGGACGATGCGACGGCTGGAGCGGCTCGGCGTGGACGCCGTCACGAGCAACCGCATCGACGTGCTGCGCGCGGAGTTCGGCAGCCGGTGAGCTTCTCCCACCCGGCCGCGGTCTGCTCGCCGTACGGCCCCGGACCCGGGCGACCGCCGGTCCGTCAGGCGAGGGCCGGCTCGGCCGGCACCGTGCCGGAGCGCTCCAGCCGCTTGATCATCCGCCGCAGGACCAGCAGCGGCACGATGCCGAGGACGCCGAAGGCCATGTCCACGGGCATCCACCACAGCGGCAGGCCGCGCAGCGGGATGCAGATCGCGGCGAGCGGGATGATCCCGACGCAGGCGATCATGGCCCACTCCACGATCCAGATGTTGCGCACCGGATCGCGCCAGACGCCGTAGAAGGCCACCGCGATCACCAGGTGCGCGAAGGCGAGCCAGTCGGTCCCGTACATCATGAACGGGTACTTCGCGTCGGTGGCGTCCAGCCCCTCCCGCACGTGGGAGATCCAGTCACCGACGGCTCCCGGCAGACCCCAGCCGTCCACCCACCGCACCTCGTGCACGAGCGGGAACGCGGTGGCGCCGCTCAGCACCAGGCACACGACGAAGACAACCAGCCATGCGCGTATGCGCTGTTCGAGGGCTCTTCGATACTCCATGGAGCGGAGCGTACGCGCGCATGCCACGGCCCCGGACACGGGGGCCGGTCCGGGGCCATGGCGGGCTCGCGCCCTGTGGCGTCAGCCGTCCAGGGACGTCATGACGTGCTTGATGCGGGTGTAGTCCTCGAAGCCGTAGGCGGACAGGTCCTTGCCGTAGCCGGACTTCTTGAACCCGCCGTGCGGCATCTCGGCGACCAGCGGGATGTGGGTGTTGATCCACACGCAGCCGAAGTCGAGGCGCTTGGACATGCGCATCGCACGGGCGTGGTCCTTGGTCCACACCGAGGAGGCGAGGGCGTACTCGACGCCGTTCGCCCACTCCACGGCCTGGTCCTCGTCGGAGAAGGACTGGACGGTGATGACCGGGCCGAAGACCTCGTTCTGGATGATCTCGTCGTCCTGCTTGAGGCCGGAGACGACGGTCGGGGCGTAGAAGAAGCCCTGCTCGCCGACCCGGTGGCCGCCGGCCTCGACCTTGGCGTGCGCCGGGAGGCGCTCGATGAAGCCGGTGACCTGGGCGAGCTGGTTGGCGTTGTTCAGCGGGCCGTACAGCACGTCCTCGTCGTCCGGGGCGCCGGTCTTGGTGTCGGCGGCAGTCTTGGCGAGCTGGGCCACGAACTCGTCGTGGATCGACTCGTGGACCAGGACGCGGGTCGCGGCGGTGCAGTCCTGGCCGGCGTTGAAGTAGCCGGCGACGGCGATGTCCTCGACCGCCTTGGCGATGTCGGTGTCCTGGAACACCACCACCGGCGCCTTGCCGCCCAGCTCCAGGTGGACCCGCTTGACGTCCTTGGCGGCGCTGGCCGCCACCTGCATGCCGGCCCGGACCGAACCGGTGATGGAGGCCATCGCGGGGGTCTCGTGCTCGACCATCAGGCGGCCCGTCTCGCGGTCGCCGCAGACGACGTTGAAGACGCCCTTGGGCAGGATCCCGCCGATGATCTCGGCGATCAGCACGGTGGAGGCCGGGGTGGTGTCCGAGGGCTTCAGCACGACCGTGTTGCCCGCGGCGATCGCCGGGGCGAACTTCCACACGGCCATCATCATCGGGTAGTTCCACGGGGCGACCTGGGCGCAGACGCCGACCGGCTCACGGCGGATGATCGAGGTCATGCCCTCCATGTACTCGCCGGCCGAGCGGCCCTCGAGCATGCGGGCGGCACCCGCGAAGAAGCGGATCTGGTCGACCATCGGAGGGATCTCCTCGCTGGCCGTCAGCCCGATCGGCTTGCCGGTGTTCTCGCTCTCGACGGCCACGAGCTCGTCCGCCCGCGCCTCGAAGGCGTCGGCGATCTTCAGCAGCGCCTTCTGGCGCTCGGAGGGCGTCGTGTCGCGCCAGGCGGGGAAGGCGGCCGCCGCGGCGGCCATGGCCGCGTCGACATCGGCGGCGGCGGAGAGCGGGGCGGTCGCGTAGACCTCGCCGGTGGCGGGGTTCACCACGTCGGTGGTGCGCCCGTCGGCGGCGTCGCGGAATTCTCCGTTGATGTGGTTGCGCAAGGTACGGAGCTCGCTCACTGCACCTCTCCCTGTTCCTGTCCGATGTGTGAGACGGACCCCAGCCTACCTGCAGCACTGCCGTATTCGACATAGCCGAAACTCCGAAACAATGGATTCCGTGAGTTTCGAGCCCCAAAACCACGGATTTCATCGATCGGGGCTTGCGTGACGGCTGACCTCTCGTGCAGAGTGGGGTGCGTGGCCACTCGTACTCCGGATCACAGGGGCGCCAACGGCGCCTTCGTGATCGATTCCGTCTCCAAGGCGATCATCGAACAGCTCCAGGAGGACGGCAGGCGTCCGTACGCCGCCATCGGCAAGGCCGTGGGCCTGTCGGAGGCGGCCGTACGGCAGCGCGTCCAGAAGCTGCTCGACCAGGGCGTCATGCAGATCGTCGCCGTCACCGACCCGCTCACCGTGGGGTTCCGGCGGCAGGCGATGGTCGGCATCAACGTCGAGGGCGACATCGAACCCGTCGCCGACGCGCTCGCGGAGATGACGGAGGTCGAGTACGTCGTCGTGACCGCGGGCTCCTTCGACCTGCTGATCGAGATCGTCTGCGAGGACGACGACCATCTCCTGGAGACGATCAACAAGCGGATCCGCACGCTGCCCGGCGTGCGGTCCACCGAGAGCTTCGTCTACCTCAAGCTCCGGAAGCAGACCTACACCTGGGGAACCAGATAGCCATGAGCGCGGACCTTTCCAAGACCGCGTACGACCACCTGTGGATGCACTTCACCCGCATGTCGTCGTACGAGAACGCCCCTGTGCCGACCATCGTGCGCGGCGAGGGCACGTACATCTACGACGACAAGGGCAAGCGGTACATCGACGGCCTCGCGGGGCTGTTCGTGGTCAACGCCGGCCACGGCCGCGTGGAGCTCGCCGAGACCGCCTACAAGCAGGCCCAGGAGCTCGCCTTCTTCCCGGTGTGGAGCTACGCCCACCCCAAGGCCGTCGAGCTCGCCGAGCGCCTGGCCGACTACGCCCCCGGGGACCTCAACAAGGTCTTCTTCACCACCGGCGGAGGCGAGGCGGTCGAGACCGCCTGGAAGCTCGCCAAGCAGTACTTCAAGCTCAAGGGCAAGCCGACCAAGTACAAGGTCATCTCACGCGCCGTCGCCTACCACGGCACCCCGCAGGGCGCCCTGTCCATCACCGGCCTGCCGGGACTGAAGGCCCCCTTCGAGCCGCTGGTCCCCGGCGCCCACAAGGTGCCCAACACCAACATCTACCGCACCCCGCTCTTCGGCGACGACCCCGAGGCCTTCGGCCGCTGGGCCGCCGACCAGATCGAGCAGGAGATCCTCTTCGAGGGCCCCGACACCGTCGCGGCCGTCTTCCTCGAGCCGGTGCAGAACGCCGGCGGCTGCTTCCCGCCCCCGCCCGGGTACTTCCAGCGGGTCCGCGAGATCTGCGACCAGTACGACGTGCTGCTCGTCTCCGACGAGGTCATCTGCGCCTTCGGCCGCCTGGGCACCATGTTCGGCTGCGACAAGTTCGGCTACGTCCCGGACATGATCACCTGCGCCAAGGGCATGACCTCCGGCTACTCCCCCATCGGCGCGTGCATCATCTCCGACCGCATCGCCGAGCCCTTCTACAAGGGCGACAACACCTTCCTCCACGGCTACACCTTCGGCGGCCACCCGGTCTCGTCGGCGGTCGCCCTGGCCAACTTCGACATCTTCGAGCGCGAGCAGCTCAACCAGCACGTGCTCGACAACGAGGGTGCCTTCCGCGCCACCCTGGAGAAGCTCCACGACCTGCCGATCGTCGGCGACGTCCGCGGGAACGGCTTCTTCTACGGCATCGAGCTGGTGAAGGACAAGGCCACCAAGGAGACCTTCACCGACGAGGAGACCGAGCGCGTCCTGTACGGCTTCCTCAGCAAGGCGCTCTTCGAGAACGGCCTCTACTGCCGCGCCGACGACCGCGGGGACCCGGTCGTGCAGCTCGCGCCGCCGCTGATCGCCGACCAGTCGACCTTCGACGAGATCGAGGGCGTCCTGCGCACCGTCCTCACGGAGGCCTGGGCCAAGCTCTGACGGTCCCCGCCGGAACACGGGATCCAGCGGCCGGGGCCGCCCTCCGTCGACGGAGGGCGGCCCCGGCGGCTCGTCAGGCAACCCTCACTTCAGGGCGACCCGGTCCCCGCCCGCCGCGACGGGCGCGACGGTCGTGGTGCCGGCGAAGGCCCACCGCCAGAGCCGACCGCCTTGGCGGTCGCGGTGCGGATAGCCGACGAAGGTGGTGGCGGCGTCGGTCGTGGCCCGGGTGAGGCGGCCGGTGACGGTCAGCTTCCCGCCCTTGGCGACCGGCTCGGGGGACGCGTTGACACTCAGCTTGGCCACCTTGTAGGGGGTGACGCCGTCACCCGCGGAGACCGAGGCGGCCGATGTGCCGCTGCCGGCGAACGACCGCCGCCGGACGCCGGAGGTGCTGACCCCGACCGTCGTCCTCAGCGAGCCCTTGCTGCCCGAAGTGACGCCGTGACGGTCGTGGAGCCGCCTGCCCCCATGACGATGGGCTTGCCGATGTTGATGGTCGTGCCGACGATCGCGATCCCGGCCGCGTGGGCCGGTGGTGCGAGCAGCAGACCACCTGCGACCGCTCCTGCCACGAGCAGGGCGGCATTACGTAGGGATGTCAACGAACCCCCACGGATCTCACACCGTGCCGGAGGCACGGCCGCCGCATCGTGCCACAGCCACACAACGCGCAAGTGAGCGGATGATCTTCCTGACGAACCTCGCTCCCGCTACTCCGCACGGGTGGGCGCGGGCCGGAAACGCGCCCCCGTAACCGTGGTCCCGGGCCGTGGGGCGCGTACGGTGCCGCAGTGACCCGGACTCCCCGCGTTCGTTAGAGGCCAACGTGAACCCACCCGACAACGACGTGCTGTGGGCCCGCGGCCTGCGCCACGCGCACGACCGCTCACCCGCTCTGCTCGGCGTGTCACTCGGCGTACGGGAGGGCGAGATCCTCGGCGTCCTCGGCCCGCACGGCGCCGGGAAGACCACCCTGCTGCGCTGCCTGTCCGGCGAACTGCTTCCCGAGCAGGGCGAGGTGTGGTTCAACAGCTCCCCCGTGCACACCCTGGGCGTGACCGCCCGGGAGCGGCTGCGCCGTGAGCGCTTCGGCTGGATCGACAGCAGCCCGCAGCTGCTCCCCGAGCTGACCGTCCGGGAGAACGCCGCGCTGCCGCTGCTGCTGTGCGGCGTCCCGTACCGCACGGCGCGCGCCGCCGCGCAGGAGTGGCTGGACCGGCTGGACATCGGCGGGGCCGCCCGCAAGCGTCCCGGCCGGCTGCTGCAGGCCGAGCGGCAGCGGGTGGCGATCGCCCGCGCCCTGGTCAACCGGCCCTCCGTGGTCTTCGCCGACGAACCGACCGCGCCGCTGCACCGCGCGGACCGTGCCCAGGTGCTGCGCATGCTGACCAGCGCCGCCCGCTCGCACGGCATCACCGTGGTGCTCGCCTCCAACGAACCCGAGGTCGTCTCCCTCGCGGACCGGGTGGTCACCCTCGTCGACGGGCGCTTCGTGACCGGCATGCCGCACCAGGAACGGGAGGACGCCGACTCGTGCTCAGCCTCCGTGTAGCCCTCGGCTCCCGGCCGGAGGTGCTGCTGCGCCGGCTGCTGGTCGTCGCCGCGGCCGCCGGCACGGGGTTCCTGCTGCTCGCCGTCCTCGGGCACGCCCTCGCGCACCCCGAGGACGCCCCGGACGGCCTGGTCCGGCTGCTCTGGTGCGCCGTGCCGTTCGCCGCCACCGTCCACCTGTCGGTTCTCGTGGCCCGTACGGAGCCGAGCGGACGGCTGCACGCGGGCCTGGCCGCGGCCGGGCTCGGCCGGCACGGGCTGCCCCTGCTGGCCGCGGCGAGCTCCGCCCTGAACTGCGGCCTGGGCGTCCTGATCGCGCTCCTGGGCTTCCTCTTCCTCCGCGGTGAGCTGCCCGGCCCGCACCTCGGCGCTGCCGCCGAGGCGCTGGGCGCGGACCGTGAACTCCCGTTCGCGGGCGCGTTGACCCTGCTGGCCTCACTGCCGCTGGCCGCCGCGGTCTCGGCCGCGGTCGTGCTGCGGCCACGGCGGTCCCGTGGGGACGAGACCACCGCCCGCGACGACGGGGTGCCGTCCGGCCTGCCGTGGGGGGTCGCGCTCGTGGCGATCGGCCTCGCCGTGCAGATCTCCTCGGCCGGGGACGCCGGCGCCCCGGGGCCCGACGGCGCACTCCCGCTGCCCGGCGGTCTCGGCCATGCCGCCCCGGCCGTCGTCGGCGGCTGGCTGCTGACGGCCACGGGCATGGTGCTGGCCATGCCGGGCCTCGTCCACCTGTGCGGACGGCTGCTGGCGGCGTACCGGCCGGGTGCCCTGCGGCTCCTCGCGGGCCGCGCCCTCCAGGAGGAGGCGACGCTCGTGGGCCGTCCGCTGGGCGCGCTGTGCGCGGTGGCCGCCACCGCCCTCGCCGGCAGCGACCGGTTCGGCGCCGTCGCGCACCCCGTCGGACCGCTCACCGTACTGGGCGCCGTCCTCGTCGTCCTGTCGGCGGTCGCGACCGCCCTCACCGCGACCGTGGACGCCAAGCGCGCCCGCCGTCCGGCCACCGCCGCCCTCAGCCGGCTCGGCACGCCGGCCGCGCTGCTGCGCAACGCGGCCGCCGTGCGCGCCCTCGCGGTCCTCGGCGTCGTGCTCCCGCTGACCCTGCTCATCGCCCACCTGGGCACACTGCCGCTGCCGTAGCGCCGTGCGGAGCCCCGCGGCGGCGGCCCCCGCCGCGGGCGCTAGGGTGGCGGGCGTGCTGTCGCCGAATGATCCGAACGATCACGAGATAGAGACCCTCGAGGAGTTCGACCGCGTCGCCGCGTCGGGCTCGCTGCGCGGACACCGCGTCCAGTCGGTCGACCTGACGACCCGTACGCCCGTCCTGATGTCCGCCGACACGACCGAGGCCGTGTTCCTGGGCTGCCCGATGGAGCCGGAGGCGGCCGCCCACGTCCGCGCCGGCGGCGCCATGGTCTTCCCGCCCGTCCCGGACCTGCCCTTCGACCCGTACCGGGGCTCCCTCTACGGCCCCGACGCGCTGTACGAGGGCCTTGACGAAGGCGGCTACGAGGCGACGCCGGACGCCCGCGGCTACCAGTGGTTCCTGCGTACCCGGGGCAGCGGCGACATCTACGCGTCGATGCTCCGCAGCATCCACGACGACGCCGTCTCCGACGCCTTCGACGAACTCGTCTCGGACGCCCGCGTCGTGGGCGTCATGGGTGGTCACGCCATGGAGCGCGGCACCGAGGCGTACGCGGGCGCCGCCCGCCTCGGCCGGGCACTGGCCCGCGAGGGCCTGAGCGTGGCCACGGGCGGCGGGCCCGGCGCCATGGAGGCGGCCAACCTCGGCGCCTACGCCGCACCCTTCGCCGACGCGATGCTCGTCGAGGCCCTGGAGACGGTGGCCAAGGTCCCCTCCTTCCGCCCGTCCATAACGGACTGGGCGCGCACCGCCTTCGACGTGCGCGACCGCTGGCCCGGCGGCGGCGCCTCCATCGGCGTGCCGACGTGGTTCTACGGCCACGAGCCGCCGAACGCCTTCGCCGCGCACATCGCCAAGTACTTCGCCAACGCCACCCGCGAGGACGGCCTGCTGGCCCGCTGCACCGCCGGGGTCGTCTTCCTGCCGGGCGCCGCGGGCACCGTCCAGGAGATCTTCGACAACACCACGCCGAACTACTACGAGTCCAACGGCGCCCCCCGCCCCATGGTGCTGGTCGACCGGGACCACTGGACCCGGCGCCTGCCGGCCTGGCCCCTTCTCCAGGCGCTGGCGGAAGGCCGCTCCATGGAGCGGCGCATCGTGCTCGTCGACTCCGTCGAGGACGCCCCGGAGGCCCTGGCGCGCCTGACGCGCAGTTAGCCCGTACTCCGGAATCCGCACGACCGGGGCAGCCGACCACGGCCCCACCCCGCACCCGCCCACTCGCGCCACGGCTCCGCCCCAAAGGCCCCCGCTGCTCAACGGGGTCTACCCGCCCAGGACCACAACCTCGTCCGCCGTGAAGGAGACGCCGACCGTGTCCCCCTCGGCGGGGGCGTCGCGCAGGGCGCAGCCCGCCTCCAGCGGGGGCCCCTCCTCGGGGCGCAGGAGGAGGGTGACCTGGTCGCCGCGGAAGGTACGCGCGAGCACGTCGCAGCGCAGCCCGTCGGCGGCCGGGACGAGCCGTACGCCGGCGGGCCGGACGAGCAGCCGCCCGGCGCCCTGCGGGGAGCCCGGGGGGACGGGGACCTTGCCCCAGGCGGTGTCGGCGGCGTCGCCGGTGACGGTGGCGGCCACCACGTTGTCGAAGCCGAGGAAGCGGGCGACGAACTCGGAGGCGGGCCGCTGCCACACCTCCAGCGGGGTGCCGGCCTGCTCGACCCGGCCGTCACGCATGACGACGACGCGGTCGGCGAGCGCGAAGGCCTCGCTCTGGTCGTGCGTGACGGCCAGCACCGTGGTGCCCAGCCGCCGGAAGAGCCCGCGCAACTCGACGACCAGGCGCTCGCGCAGGCCCCGGTCGAGCTGGCCGAGCGGCTCGTCGAGCATGAGCAGCCGCGGCCCGGGTGCCAGGGCCCTGGCCAGGGCGACGCGCTGCTGCTCGCCGCCGGACAGGGAGGCAACGGCGCGCCGCTGCGCACCGGGCAGGCCCACGAGCTCCAGCAACTCCTGGACCGTGCGCTCCCGTTCGGCACGTCCCGCGCCGCGCATGCGCAGACCGAAGTCGACGTTCCCGGCGACGTCGCGCTGCGGGAAGAGCTGGTGGTCCTGGAACATCAGGCCCACGCCACGCCGGTGTGCGGGAACCCCCCGCTGGTCCCGGCCGGCCAGCAGGACGCGCCCGGCGTCCAGCGGCTGCAGCCCGGCGACGACCCGCAGCAGCGTCGACTTCCCGCTGCCGCTGGGCCCGAGCACGCACACCGTCTCGTGCTCGGCGACCTCCAGGCCGACGGCGTCCAGGGCGGTGTGGCCGCCGAAGCGCACGGTGGCGCCGTCCAGTCGCAGCAGGGTCATCAGAACTCCCCGGACCTGTCGATGCGGATACGTTCCAGCGCCAGCAGCGCCCCCGCGCACACCAGCATCAGCACGGTGCTGAGCGCCATCGCCTGGCCGTAGTTGAGCTCCCCGGCCCGCCCGAGGAAGCGGGCGACCGCGACCGGGAGGGTGGGGTTGTCGGGGCGGGCGATGAAGACGGTGGCCCCGAACTCGCCCAGGGACACCGCGAAGGCGAAGCCCGCGGCCACCAGCAGCGCCCGCCGCACCAGCGGGAGGTCGACCTCCCGCCACACCCGCAGCGGGGAGGCGCCGAGCACCGCCGCCGCCTCGCGCAGCCGGTCGTCCACGGCACGCAGCACCGGCAGCATGGTGCGCACCACGAAGGGCACGCCGACCAGTGCCTGCGCGAGCGGCACGAGGATCCACGAGGAGCGCAGGTCCAGCGGCGGCTCGTCGAGGGTGATGAGGAAGCCGAAGCCGATGGTCACCGCCGAGGTGCCGAGCGGCAGCATGAGCAGGGCGTCGAAGCCCCGCACGAGGCGCCCGGCCCGCCGGGTGAGGGCGGCCGCGGCCAGCCCGCCGACGACCAGGGCGATCGCGGTGGCGGCGGCCGCGTACTGCAGCGAGTTCCAGACCGCGGCGACGGGCGCCACCAGGAAGGTCCCGCCGCTGCCGGCCACCGAGCCCAGCGCCCGGTAGGAGCCGAGGCCGTAGCCGTCGGGCCCGTGCAGCGAGCGCTCGGCCAGCACGCCCAGCGGCAGCAGGATCAGCAGCGCGGCCACGCCGAGCGCGCCCGCGAGCAGCCCCCACTCGCCGGCGCCGCGCGGCCGGCGCGCGGTGCGGGCCGGGTCCACCAGCCGCAGCGCGCTCTCCCTGCGCCGTACCGTCCCGGCGTGCACGGCGAGGATCGCCGCGACGGCGGCGAACTGGACGATCGTCAGCACGGCCGCCGTCGGCAGGTCCAGCAACTGCGCGGTCTCACGGTAGATCTCCACCTCCAGGGTGGAGAAGGTGGGACCGCCGAGGATCTGGATCACGCCGAAGGAGGTGAAGGTGAAGAGGAAGACCATCAGCGCGGCCGCGGCGACCGCGGGGGCGAGGGCGGGCAGCGTCACCCTGCGCCACGCCGCGAGGCGTCCCGCGCCGAGGACCCGCGCGGCCTCCTCCTGCCGGGGGTCCAGCTGGGCCCACAGGCCGCCCACGGTCCGTACGACCACGGCGTAGTTGAAGAAGACGTGCGCGAGGAGGATCGCCCAGACCGTGGTGTCCAGGCGCACCCCCCACAGTTCGTCGAGCAGCCCGCCGCGCCCCAGCAGCGCGAGGAAGGCCGAGCCGACGACCACCGTCGGCAGCACGAAGGGCACGGTCACCACCGCGCGCAGCACCTGCTTGCCGGGGAAGTCGAAGCGGGCGAAGACGTACGCGCCGGGCAGCGCGATCGCCAGGGTGAGCGCGGTGGAGGCGGCCGCCTGCCAGCAGGTGAACCACAGCACGTGCAGGATGTCGGGCTCGCCCAGCACCTGCGCGAACCGGCCGAACCGCCACCGCCCGCCCTCGCGGAGCCCGCGGGCGACGATGGCGGCGACCGGGTAGCCGAAGAACAGCCCGAAGAACGCGACCGGCACGGCCATCAGGCCCAGCCGTACGGCGAGCGGCCGGACGGCCGCCGCCCCGGCGCGCGTCCCCTCGGCGGTCTTCGTTACTTCAGCACGAGCGAGGACCACGACTTGACCCACTGCTCCCGGTTCCCGGCGATCTTCTCCGGGGCGACGGTGGCCGGTTCACCGATGACCGGCGCGTACTTGGTGAAGACCTCGGGCAGCTTCGCGTCGTCGCGGACGGGGTTGACGAACATGTTGAGCGGCATGTCCTCCTGGAAGGTGCGGCTCAGCAGGAAGTCGACGAGCGCCTTGCCGCCCTCGGTGTTCTCCGCGCCCTTCAGCAGGCCGGCGAACTCCACCTGCCGGAAGCAGGTGCCGGTCGCGACACCGGTCGGCCCCTGCTCGGGCTGCGTCTTCAGACCGAGCACCTCGGCGGGCGGGCTTGAGGCGTACGAGACGACCAGCGGCTTGTCGCCCTTGCCGCCGCCGGCGCCGGAGAAGGTGTCGTAGTACGCCTGCTCCCAGCCGTCGACGACCTGGACGCCGTTGGCCTTGAGCTTCTTCCAGTAGTCCTCCCAGCCCCCGTCTCCGTACTTCGCGGTGGTGGCGAGGAGGAAGGCGAGACCCGGGGAGGAGGTGGCGGCGTTCTCGGTGACCAGCAGGTCCTTGTACTCGGGCTTGACGAGGTCGTCGAAGCTCTCCGGCACGGGGAGCTTGTGCTCGGTGAAGTACTTCCGGTCGTAGTTGACGCAGACGTCGCCGAAGTCGATCGGGGTGACGCGGTGCTCCGCGGCGTCCAGCTGCAGTGCGGCGGGCACCTTGTCGAGGTCCTTGGCCTCGTACGGCTCGAACAGGTCGTTGTCGAGGGCCCGGGACAGCAGCGTGTTGTCGACGCCGAAGAAGACGTCGCCCTGCGGGTTGCCCTTGGACAGCACGGCCTGGTTGACCGCGGCACCGGCGTCGCCGCCGCGCAGCACCTTGACGGTGTAGCCGGTCTGCTCGGTGAACGCCTTCAGCACGTCCTTCGACGCGGCGAAGGAGTCGTGGCTGACGAGGGTGACGGTCTTGGAGGCGGCGCCCTTGCCCTTGGCGGTGTCCCCGCCGTCGCTGCCGCAGGCGGCGAGCGCGGTCGCGCCGAGCGCGACGACGAGGACGGTGCCGGCCGCACGCCGACGGATGGTGCTCATGTGGTGACTCCCTACGCCGGTATGACCCGGATCAGGTCCGAGGGTCTGCGGCCGTGCCGCACTCTCAGCGCTTTCCGCGCTCCCCTGTCGGATGTTCTTTTGTGTGCTGTGCGTGACGTCGCGGCAAACGGCCGCAAACGACCGTCACCCTAGCAAGCGCGGATCAGCGCTCGGAAGCCGCCAGCTGCCCGCAGGCACCGTCGATCTCCTGCCCCCGGGTGTCCCGGACGGTCACCGGCACGCCGTGCGCCTCCAGCGCCGCGACGAACGCCCGCTCGTCCTCGGGCCGCGAGGCCGTCCACTTCGAGCCGGGGGTCGGGTTGAGCGGGATCAGGTTGACGTGCACGCGGCGACGCTTGAGCAGCCGGCCCAGCAGGTCCGCCCGCCACGCCTGGTCGTTGATGTCCCGGATCAGCGCGTACTCGATCGAGATCCGGCGCCCGGACACGTCCGCGTAGTGCCACGCGGCGTCCAGCACCTCGCGCACCTTCCAGCGGGTGTTCACCGGCACCAGGGTGTCGCGCAGCTCGTCGTCGGGCGCGTGCAGCGACACCGCGAGCCGGCACTTGAAGCCCTCGTCGGCGAAGCGCAGCATCGCCGGGACCAGGCCCACCGTCGACACGGTGATGCCCCGCTGGGACAGCCCCAGCCCGTCCGGCTCCGGATCGGTCAGCCGGCGGATGGCGCCGACGACACGCTTGTAGTTCGCGAGCGGCTCGCCCATGCCCATGAACACGATGTTCGACAGCCGCGCCGGGCCGCCCGGGATCTCCCCGTCCCGCAGCGAGCGCATGCCCGCCACGATCTGGTGCACGATCTCCCCGGTCGACAGGTTCCGGTCCAGACCCGCCTGGCCGGTGGCACAGAACGGGCAGTTCATGCCGCAGCCCGCCTGCGAGCTGATGCACATCGTCACCCGGTCCGGGTAGCGCATCAGCACCGACTCGACCAGGGTGCCGTCGAACAGCCGCCACAGCGTCTTGCGCGTGGTGTCGTTGTCCGTGCTGCTGTGCCGCACAACCGACATCAGGTCCGGCAGCAGCCCCTCCGCCAGCTTCCCCCGCGCCGCCGCCGGGATGTCCGTCCACGCGGCGGGGTCATCGGCGTAGCGCGCGAAGTAGTGCTGCGACAGCTGCTTGGCGCGGAACGGCTTCTCCCCCAGCTCCGCGACCGCCTCCCGGCGCTCCTCGGGCGAAAGATCGGCAAGGTGCCGCGGCGGCTTCTTGACTCCGCGCGGCGCGACGAATGTGAGTTCTCCGGGTGCAGGCATGGTTCGTCCAGTGTCGCAGATCGATAAGGCGCCCCCAGGTCGGATGGGTGAGGCCCCCGTCACCCTCGGGTGTCCCCTGTCAACGCCGGCCGGCCTTCCGTGGCCCAGGGGACGCCGTCCGCGCCGCCAAAGGGCTTCGAGTCCGGGCGGCGGATTCGGCCTGCTGGATCTTGGCGTCCACAGCGTCGAGTTGGCTCTCCGGATACAGACGGATCACCCGCAGGCGCGCCAGATTCGGAAGTAACTCGTTCGCACGTTCGATACTCGCTTCGTCCGTGCGCTTTGAGCATGTCCTTCGCTGCCGCCCGTGGTGCACCCTCCATACCCGCAGTGGCCTTGGCCTGGGGGTTTAGCCCAGGTAGAAGTCCTTTCGGGCGGTTACGAAAGCCTCGATCGACTGGGGTGGCGTGCCCGTCACGCGCTCGACACCGTCGGCGGTGCGGTTGTAGCGGTTGTCCCGGTGAAGTTGGGCCATGGTGGCGACGTGCTGTTCGAGGTGCGGCGGCATCCCCAGCTTCGGAAGCTGGGCCTCCCACCTCTCCGGGGGCACGTCCACGTAGGACACCGGACGGCCCAGCGCCCGCGAGAACTCCTCGGCCAGCTCCGTCATATCCACCGAGCGCGGCCCGGTCAGCTCGTAGACCTGCCCGATGTGCGGTGCCGGATCGCGGAGCACGGTGGTGATGACCCGGGCGACGTCATCCACGGCGACCGGCGAGGTGCGTCCGGCGCCGAACGGAAGCGCGATCGTGCCGTTCTCCTGGATCGACCGTGCCGCCATCGTGGTGAAGAGCGGAGTGTCCAGGAATGCCGTCGGCCGGATGTGCACCACGGGCAGACCGGACCAGTTCAGTACCTGCTCCGTCAGCCAGTGCAGCCGCTGCTGGTGCGACTCCGCGGTGCTGGTGGGGGTCATCTGCGACACCGTCATCTGCGACAGGTCGACCAGGGCCTCCAGTTTCCCGTACTCCTTGGCGACGGAAGCCACCACGGTTGCCGCCAGCAGGTGGTCCGGCGACACGCGCATCGCGAAGTACATCCGCGTCACGCCCTGTAGTGCGGCCGCCACCGTCTCCGGCCGGGTCAGGTCGCCGATGACAACCTCTGCACCGAGCGACCGCAGTTCGGCCGCACGCTCGTCCTCACGACGGACCATGAAACGCACGGGCACGTGCTGAGCCCGCAATTGATCGAAGACCGTGCGGCCCACGCCGCCGGCGCCGGGGATGAGAACAAGGTTGTCGGTGACCATCAGTCGATCTCCTTCGGAGTGATGGAATAGGCGAGTTGTGGTGTGATCCGAGCGTCAACAGAGCTGGCAGCGAGGGGTTCCGGATCGACGTGCCGAGGAGTTCCCCGGTGTCGGCAACGGCACTGCGGAGATGCCCCGTAGAGGTGGTCGTCTCCGGTGTCGCACGGGGATGGTTCGGATCACCGTTGGGATCAGACGCTCTGGCGCCGGGACTTGTCACTGGCGACGGCCTCAGCGACATCCTTGCCCGGCAGGAAGGCGAGCACGACCACGGCACCGACCAGTGCGACGGCCGCCGACCCCATGGCGGTGAGGTGCATGGCATGGATGAAAGAGTCCTTTGCGGGCCGCACCAGCGCCCTGCCGACCGGTCCGAGCTTCTCGGCGACGGTCAGGGTGGCCTGGAGGGATTCACCTGCGGCATGTCGGTCGGAGGCGGGCAGTACGCCCAGGTGGCCGTCGATACCGTTGCGATAGGCGGTGGACAGCAGTGACCCCAGCACGGCGACCCCCATGGCGCCGCCGACCTGCCGGAAGGTGTTGTTGACCGCGGATCCTGAGCCGGCCTTCTGTCTCGGCAGCGACGACATGATCATGACGGTGGCGGGCGGCATCACATGGGCCATCCCCGCGCCCATCAGGAAGAACAGCACCTCCAGTACCCAGATGGGGGTGTCCTGGCCGAGCAACAGGAAGCCGGCAAAGGACACGGCGGTCAGGACGAGGCCGACGGCGCACACGGCTCGGGCGCCGAAGCGGTTGACGACCAGCCGGGCCCGCGGGGCGAAGAACATCTGGGAGGCGGCCAGCGGCAGCACGAGCAGACCGGACTGCAGGACGCTGTAGCCCCGAACGCTCTGGTTGTAGAAGACGCTGAAGAACGTGACGCCCATGAGGGCGAAGAAGACCAGGCCGATGGCGGCGACGGACGCCGAGAACCGCCGGTTGCGGAAGTAGGCAACATCGAGGGCCGGATGATCGCTACGGGCCTCGTACGCCACGAATCCGGCCAGGACCGCCAGGCCGCCGAGGATCGTCACCCAGGCCTCGGGCCGGGTGAAGTCGCCCAGCTGACCGCCCTTGATGATGCCGTAGACCAGCAGCGCCAGACCGGCGATCGACAGCAGCACGCCGACCGGGTCGAGCCTGCCGGGCCTGGGGTCCTTGGAGTCGGGGACGATCGCCACCATCGCGACCAGGGCGGCGAGCACGATCGGCACATTGACCAGGAAGACCGAGCCCCACCAGAAGTGCTCCAGCAGGATGCCACCCGCGATCGGGCCGGCGGCGATGGCGAAACCGACCACACCGGTCCATATGCCGATGGCCTTGGGCTGCTCCTCGCGCTCGAAAACGTTCATGATGATCGCGAGGGTGGTGGGCAGGATGAAGGCGCCGCCGAAGCCCATCACGGCGCGGAAGGCTATGAGCTGCCCGGAGGAGTCCGACAACGCGGACAGCGCAGATCCCGCACCGAACACCAGCATGCCGAAGAGCAGCACCTTCTTGCGGCCGAGCCGGTCACCAAGCAGGCCCGCGGTGAAGAGCAGTCCGGCGAAGACCAGCGTGTAGGAGTTGACCGCCCACTCCAACTGGCTCTGGGTGGACCCGAGTCCGGTGGGAGCCGGCTCGGCGATGACCTTCATCGCCACGTTGAGGATCGAGTTGTCCAGCATCACCACCAAGAGGCTGCACGAGAGCACGACCAGGATCACCCAGCGCCGGCGGTGGACCACCTCGGAAACGGTTCGTTGCCGGGCAGGCGGCACGGGCGACGGGGACTCCGCGGGTGCCGAGGACTCGGTGGGGGTGGGCGGTGGTGCCACAGAGGTCTCCAGTGCTCTCGGTAGTGCTGCGATTGCGGGACAAAGGCCGTCAGCCTCGGGCAGGGAGCCAGCTCAAGGCGCTGCCTGGCCTGCCGAATGATCCCGTCGGCACAAAATAGCTGTCGCGATACAACTAAACACAGGCTAAGATAGATGACAAGCGACAGCCATTCGAGGAGGGTGATTCCGTGGGCCGCGTGTCCAAGGCGCAAGCACAGGAGAACCGGCAGCACGTCGTGGCCACCGCCTCCCGGATGTTCCGCGAGAAAGGCACCGCGGTCAGCATCGCCGACCTGATGAAAGCCGTTGGGCTCACCCATGGCGCGTTCTACAAGCAGTTCACTTCCAAGGAAGACTTGGTCGACACCGCCATCGCCCACGCCTTCGAGGATCCGGCGGCACACTCACCGGTGACGCCCGAGGAGCAGACCGGGGACCCCGAGGCCGCCCGCAGGACGCTGATCGAGCAGTACCTCTCGATCTGGCACCGCGATCACGCCGGCGACGGCTGCCCCGTCTCCGGGTTCGCCGCCGACCTGGGGCGTGACCCCGGCCAGGCCACCCGCTCCCAGCAGGTCTACATCAACGGCGTACGGAACCGCGCCGCTCGCCTGGCCACCGGCGACGACGACGGCATGACACAGCTCTGCACCATGGTCGGCGCCCTCGTCCTCGCCCGCGCCACCCGGGGCAACCCGATCTCCGACGAGCTACTGCAGGCCGCGCGCACGGCTCTCACCGAGCACGAGAGCGGGAGGTCCGACACTGCCGTAGCGCAGTGACCGAGCCAACGTCTTGGAGCCGGCTCCGGAACGGGCTCAACTCGCAGGGGGCAACAGCCTGAGCTCAGGTGCTCTTGCCCTGCGATGGCCGCCGTCTGCGCGGCTGTCTGTCCCCGATCGTGATGGATCGTCGCGGAGCGCGACGTCCGGCACCCGTGGGCGACGTGTGCCGACTTGTGTCAGTAGTGCCAGCAGTAGAGGCCGAGGGCACCGCCGGCACCGTCGACCGTTGTCGCGAGCTCGGCAGTACTCATCAGAACGACCAGAGGATCGTCGTCGGTCATATCGTCTCCGTCTTCGAGCCTGAGCCTCTCAGCCCACCGCGTGGCAAGTTCACGCAGCTGACTGGAGGTGGCGTTGGCAAGTGCGCTGGGGAGCTTCGCCGAGAAAGCGAACACCCCAACCCCGTCGTTGAGTACAGGGGCGACGTAGTGGGGCCAGTCCCTCTTGTTGAGCTCGTGCTGTGGTGGGAGGTGGGAAGACGGTGCGTCGCAGTACATCTCCCACTCGACGACGGCGTCGTCTGCAGAGAAGTCGTGGCAGGTCAGCGATGTAAATGCCGGCCCGGGACCCTTGAGCCGGGTCTTGGCGGCAGTCTCGTCGTCGGGAGCGAGGAAGAAGACGATGTCCATGCTCACCTCGGGATGATGACAGGTAACGGGCCGACGCGGGTTATCCGGGAACGGCGGAAGCGGTTCCATGGCGGCCGGTGGGACTTGGGCGAGACCGCTTGGCATCATGCCCGTATGGACTTTGATCTCCTGCCGCCGCTCGGCCTCGGTCCGCTGCAGATCGGCATGCCCCGGGAAGCGGCGAATGCGGCGCTGGACTCGCTCCGCGATCACTCTGCGCTCTCCGAGTCCGACCGCCCAGGGCAACACATCTTTCGTCCCAGCGGCCTCATGATCAGCGTCGAGTGCACGCGGGGCACCCTGCAGGCCGTCGAGCTGGGGAGGCCGCTGGCGCAAACCGACCGAGTGATGTTCCGAGACCTGGACGTCTTCGCGCTTCCTGCACGCGAGGTAATCGAGCGCATGCGCGAGTACGCCACCGTTGACCCGGATCCGGACGATCCGGCGTCTTTCCTTGCTCCTGACCTGCTCCTGGGCTTCTGGCGCCCATTCGCTGCTGACGATGCGCCTGAAGAGGAGCAGGGTTACTACTTCAGCTCCGTGCTCTTGGCGGAACCCGGCTACTACGACACCCCCGCCCAGGCGGCGGAGCGAAGCAGACAGAACCACTAGCGGTCCGTGTCGTCCGTGCTGGGAACCGGGACGGTTCCACCTCACCTTGATCGACTCGTCCCGCATCAACTCGGCGACCGAGGAACGCAGCCGGGCGCGCTGTTCAGTCGCCTGAGTGGCCCCAGAAGCAGATCTCCTGAGGGATGCCCTCGTCGTCGTGCAGCACTGCGCACCGTCCGACCTACCGCGACCGGGGAAGACGTCGAAATCCCTGACGTGTGCACGCGTCAACCTGCCGGTGTCGAGCAGTTCGCGCGCCTCCTCGGCCGTCACAGGTTCCACGGTGTTGTAGTCCGGGGTCTCGTCGGGCCCCACGACGCGCAAGATGTCCGGGATCGAGTGCGTGCCGGCCTCCTGGACCAGCTCGTCGGCCCACAGCTCCTCCAGCGACTGCGGGCGAGGCTCCCGCTCCGCCTTCGGTCGCCAGTCGGCGCCGCCCACCCAGTAGTAGTCCCACGCCGAAGCCCCCACCGGTCCCCAGCGCCCTCCCAATGCCCTTGGACCGCGGAAGCTGGCACCCGGCTCCGACATTCAGGCCCAGGTGGGAACGCGGGCGGTAGCGTCTGCGTCATGTCCGATGCTCTCGACGTGGCGGTGGCGCTGCGAGGCGGGGTGACCAGCCGTTCCCAGGCCTGGGACTTCGTACGTCGGTTCGCCGACGAGTGGACGGGACGCCCCTTGCGTCCCGAGGACGGCTGCACCGCCGCCGAACTGGATTCCGCCGAGGCCGACTTGGGCTTCGAGCTTCCCGCCGCCCTGCGGGAGGGCTACGCGCTGCTCGGCCGCCGCGAGGACCTGACCGGGCAGCAGGATCCGCTGGTCCCGCCGATGGGTCTCCATGTGGACGACGGCTTCGGCGGCGTCCTCGTCTTCCGCGTCGAGAACCAGGCCTGCGCGTCATGGGGCATCCCACTGGGCCGGGTCGAGCAGGACGATCCGCCCGTGGTGGTGGAGTCGCACGAGGGGTGGGTCCCGTTCCTGGACCACATGTCCGTGGCCTGGGTGGAGCTGGTGCTGAGCGAGTCGCTGCTCGGGGCGGGAAGCCTGTACGACGCCTGCGAGTTGCCGGACGCGCTCCTGCCGAACCTCGCGGCGCGCTACACACGGGTCGACCTGCCCGACCACCCGATGTGGGCCAGCGCCGAGGACTCACCCCTGCGCTGGTACGCGGCCCCAGGCCGCCTGCTGCGCCGCGACGGGGTGCTCGACCGGTGCTGGCTCCACGCGTGCGGACGCACGGCCGCGGATCTCGAACGGATCCGCGACGACCTGCCGGCCCGATGGGAAGCCTGACCGCTGGTTCCGTGATCGTGCCGTCAGCGGCCCCGGCCGCCGCGTTCGCGGCAGCTCAGTGCTTGAAGACGTCGACCCCGCCGGGCTCGGTCTCCAGTGACCGGCGGTCGAAGACCAGCATGCCGAGGAAGAACAGCCCGCCGACGACGAGCAGGCCCACCACGATCACCAGGGGCACCAGCGCCTCGCGCGGTGTCACCAGGGCGATGAGCGCGACGACCGTCCAAACCAGGGCGGCGAGGGCGACGGGCAGCTCGAGGCGTCCCAGGTCGAAGGCACCCTTGCGGCGGCCAAGGCGTCGGCGTACCGCCAGGTAGAGGACGATCGTCGAGCCGTAGATGAGCGCCGGGAGGATCGTCGACGCCGTGATCAGCTCCAGCAGTGCGGCGCCCGGTAGCGCCACCATCAGGACGACCCCCATGGCGAGGATGAGCACGGTGGCCGGGATCGGGGTGTGCGTACGCGGGTTGACCCGTCGCATGATCCGGTGCGCGGGGAAGCGCCCGTCGCGCGACATCGCGAAGATGATCCGCGAGCACGCCACCATCACCACCATCCCCGCCCCGAAGAAGGCGAAGGTGATCGCGACCAGCAGCGTCCGTTCCGTCACCGGGCCGAGCTGGTCCCGCATGATCGTGGCGACCGGGGAGCCGTCGCGGCTGATCCGCGGAATGTCCTCGATGGCCACAGTGAGCGTGATCAGGAAGAGCATGCCCAGCAGCCCCGCGGCCACGACCGAACCGACGATCGCTCGGGGGACGCTGCGGTAGGGGTCCTTGGCCTCCTCGGCGAGGTTCGCCGCGGAGTCGAAGCCGACGAGCGTGGCCAGGCCCATGATCATCGCGATCATGAGCCCGCCGCCGACGGTGAAGTAGTGCGGGGCCCCCTCGGTGATGCCGCGCGAGGTGAGGTTGCCGACCGCGCCGTTCCCCGTGACCGCCGCGGCGATGACGAGCGCGACCGCCATCACCACGACGAGCGCCAGCTCCAGCCCGACCGCCGCGCTGTTGATGAGGCTGACGAGGCGTGTGGAGGCCACCGCGAGCACGGCCTGGACGAGCAGCACCACGAGCGTGATGACGCGGGCCGTGTCCTCGTCCGGACTCATGCCGGCGAGCGGCATGAACGCCTGGCTCGCGAGGGCGTTGTCGATGGCGACCACGGCGATCGCCAGGTAGCAGAACGTCAGCCAGCCGAATCCCCACCCCACCTTCGGGTTCGCCAGCCGTGAGGCCCACTGGTACGAGGAGCCGCTGAGGGCGATGCGTCCCGCGAGCTGAGCCACCACCAGGGCCACCAGGGACTGCCCGACCGCGACGAGGATCCACAGCCAGATGCCGACGGGGCCCGCGTTCTGCAGCACGTCGTCGTAGGTGGAGAAGATGCCGACGGCCACGGAGATGAACGCGAACGAGATCGCGAAGACCTGGAAGGAGCCGAGGGTACGTTTCAGTTCCTGCCGGTATCCCCCCTCCTCGACCGACCGCTCGCCGGCCGACTCGTCCGTCGGGGCTTCCGCCACCTCAGCCACCTCGTCCTCGCTCGGGATCCTTCCGGGCCACACCCGTTTTCCACATATATGTCATGAATGCTTCCTGGCCTGCACCTTGAGGCTCCCCGGGTCGCCCGCGCCCCGCGAACGTTGGCCAGCGCTGCACGGCTCACGGCCGGTCAGGGTCTGTCCAGGCGCGGGCGTCGATCGGGTGAGCGCGGCCCGGCGGCCGGGAACGGGCTGCGCCACTGGGATGACCTTGGCGCCGGACGCCGGTGGGCGCGGGTACGGATCTCGTCGACAGGAGCCCGAGCCGTGCCGGAAGGCCCTCCGGTTCGGTGCCGGCCAGAGATCGACGAGGAGTGTCTCCATGCGTCCTGCAGACAGGACCCCTCCGCCCTCCAGGCGGTCCCTTCGACGGTTCGGACGGCTCGTCGGCACGGTGGTGCCGGCGGCCCTGATCGCCACCGCGATATCCGCGGCCTCCCTGACGACGGCTCAGGCCGCCGACACGAACGGCGCAGCCTCGTCCGGGTCGCCGGCGTCGAGCTTCCCGTGGCCCGACCCATATGACGACTACCCGTACCCCGAAGGAGACCTCGACCCCGGTCCCGGTCCTGGTCCCGGACTCGGCATCGGTCCCGGACTCGGCCTCGGCCCTGTCCTCGGCTCCGGTTCCCTCCTCGACACCGACCCCCTCCTCGGTCCGGGTCGCGGGCCCCTCCTCGACACCACCGGTGACGGCCCGGTCCTCGACCCGGCCGGTCCCCTCCTCGGCCCCGGGCGCGGGCCCTTCCTGGCCCCCTACCCCGGTCCCGGCAGGCTCTCGGGGTGTGACATCGACTCCACGGGCGTGGCCAACACGACCAACCGCGACTTCTCCGTCGCCGTGGTCCGCGGCCGGACGTTCGTCGGCCAGCGCGACACCGTCCCGGTGGGCGGCACCTACACCTGGCAGGACCTCAGTGTGCTCCCCGGGTACCCCGGCACCGGGGTGTGCGGCGCGAGCGTGAGCACCTCCTCGGTATCGGAACTGTCGGTCAAGGTCATCACCTTCCGCGGCGACGTGGCGGAGAGCCGCTGCACCATCACCGGTGCCCTGCCGGTCTGCAGTGCCTGGAGCCCGCTGCCGGGCACCTTCCAACCGCCGCCGGTCGCCATCCCCTGACCGGCCCGGGTCGACGGTCCGTCGTAGTGTGCGCCCGCCGAACGACGG
Source organism: Streptomyces sp. PA03-6a (assembly GCF_033792765.1). Taxonomy (NCBI): domain Bacteria; kingdom Bacillati; phylum Actinomycetota; class Actinomycetes; order Kitasatosporales; family Streptomycetaceae; genus Streptomyces; species Streptomyces sp. PA03-6a. Next base: position 25,052 of record NZ_JARAVK010000048.1, read on the forward strand.
GCACCGGCGTGGCCGGTCGTACGAGGGGCCGTCAGCCCCGGGTGGGTCCCGCCTGTGAGGCGGAGGACGGGAACCGGCCGCGCACCTGACGGGCCAGGCGGCCGTCAGGCCCGGCCATGGGTAGGAACCACGTCGATGTGGCCCGAACCGGAACGGAATTCCCTCCGGTCCGGCTCGGGCCCGATGTCGACGAGGAGTCTCCCCATGAGTCCTGCAGACAGGACCGCTCCGCCCTCCGGGCGGCTCTCGCGGTGGTACGGACGGCTTACCGGCGTGGTCGTGTCCGCGGCTCTCGCCGCCACCGCGGTCTCTGCCGCCGCCCTCGTTCCGGCCCAGGCCGCGGGCAAGGGCGGGGAGCCCTCCGCCGATCCGGCCGCGATACGTGAGTGGAACGCCATCGCCACGGACGTCATCGGCACCAACCTGGGCCCGACCCGGCCCTCGGGGCAGGCCGTCGTCTGGCACGGGTTCGTCTCGGTCGCCGTCTACAACGCCGTCGTCGGCATCGAGGGCCGCTACGCACCCTACAAGTGGCACGCCCGCGGGCCCGCCGGCGCGTCGCCGGAGGCGGCGGCCGTGACCGCCGCACACCACGTCCTGCTCTCCGACTTCCCGGCGTCCCGCACGCTGCTCGACACCGCGTACGCCGATTCCCTCGCCCGGATCCCCGACGGCAACGCCAAACGGCAGGGCGTGGCCTTCGGGGCGCGCGCCGCCGACCGTGTCATCCAACTGCGGCAAGGCGACGGCCGGTTCGCGACGGTGGAGTTCACCACCCCGCCGGCGCCGGGCGTCTGGCGGCCCACGCCGCCCGGGAACCTCCCGTTCATCGACACCTGGCTCGCCCGGCTGCGCCCGCTGCTGCTCGCCTCACCGTCCCAGTTCCGGCCCGGGCCGCCGCCCGCCCTGACCTCGGCCCGCTACGCCCGGGACGTGAACGAGGTGAGGACCATGGGCGCGCGGACGGGCTCGCCCCGCACCGCGCTGCAGACCGAGACCGCCCTGTTCTTCGGGGGCAACCTGGCCGTGCAGCTCCAGGCCGCGTTCCGCGACCACAGCGCCCGCCACCGCCTGGACATCGCCGACACGGCACGGTTGTTCGCCGCGGCGAACTCCGCGGCGACCGACGCCGTCATCACCGCGTGGGACGCCAAGCTCCACTACGGATCCTGGCGGCCGATCACAGCCGTCCAACTGGCCGGCACCGACGGCAACCCGGCGACCGAGCCGGATCCGCAGTGGCAGCCGCTGCTCGTCACGCCGCCGCACCCCGACCACATCAGCGGGCACGCCGCGGTCGCCGGCGCCGTGGCCCAGACCCTGACGGGGCTCTTCGGCACGACCCGCATCGACCTCACCTTCCCGTCCGACGCCACGGGCACCACACGGCACTACGACGACGCCGTGCAGTTCAACCAGGACATGATCGACGCCCGTGTGTGGGCCGGCATCCACACCCGGACGGCGGACACCGCAGGCTGCCAGGCGGGAGCCCGCGTCGGCCTCTGGGCCCTCACGCACTACTTCCAGCCCCTGCACCCGGCGCACCCCCACTCCTCCCGGCCGATCCCGCGCACGTGCCCGCAGACCGAGGCGAGCTGACCCGCCCTCAGCGTCGCGTGCCCTCCCGCCCGGCACCCGGGGAGGGCACGCGGTCGCGAGAGCGCCGGGCTCGCCCGGTCAGTCCCACCAGAAGCTCCACATCTGCTTGCCCAGGAGCTCGTGGGCCGCGAAGGTACGCAGGGTGTCGTGATCACCCGCCTGGGTGATGGTGTTCGGCGAGAAGGCGAAGTGCTCCGCGCCACGGCGAGCGCCTCGGCCATGGTGGTCGGCGGCGCGGCCACCGAGACGACCAGACGTTCACGGTTGAGCGCCAGCAGGCGTATGCCGAAGCGGTCCTCCCACGACCGCAGCACCGTGCACATCTCCTCGACGTCGGACGACCACAGGTCCGGCAGCCCGCGCTCGTCGGCGAGGGAGGGCACGTCCGTGCTGCGGGACACCCGCTGCACGACGCCCCACGCGTCGCCCTCGCTCACCTCCTCGTCGTCCGCCAGCGTGGCGAGGACATAGGCGGCCAGTTCGTCGGGATCGGTCCGAGGGCCGGCCGGGGGCGCCGCCGACCCCGGCCACCGGGGCCCGAAGGGCGCGATCAGTTCCTCGAACGGCTCGGGTTCGCCGAAGGCCTCGACGACCATCGCCCGGCCCGGATAGTCCTGCCCCGCCTCGGCGAGTGCCTCCTGGGCGTACTCCTCCCACCGCTCACCGAGGATCTGTTCCACCGTCCGGTGACTGCCCATCACTTCCCCCGCTCTCCCCGACCTGGACACGCGCACGCGCCGACGCCCCCCCTCCGGAGCAACGGCACGTACACAGTGTGCGCGCAGGGTGTGACACTTCCGTTGCCGGAACTGTGGATTCCGCCACAGCCCAGGCGGTCTTGCGGTGGCGGACCCGGCGGATGACCTTCCTGCCTTGCGCTGTTCCGGGCGCCGGACCGGCTCGGACGCATGCCGCGCGGTGACTTGACTGCCCGTCACATAGCGCCACTCGGGACGCGCGACGCGGTCCTGGGCCTCACGGGGTGCGCTCCGATTCCGGGTGGCAGATCTCGCACGGCGCGACGTCCGGCATGCCGAGGGCGACCTCGAACTCCTGCCGGTTCAGCCGCCCGCCCCCGGGCACGCGGCAGTCGTCGCGATGGAGGACGCCCCGGCCCGCACCGCCGCGCGGGTCGGGCACGCTCTGCAGCCGCCAGGCGGAGGTGCGACCGCGCTTCCCGCCCCGAGTTCGCGGAACGGCGTCATCTCCGGCCTCCGCCCCGGCCACGACCACGAAACCGGATTCCGCCTCCTGGATCTTGGCGTCGACTGCGGCGATCTGCATCTGCAGATAGAGGCGTATCACCCGCAGGCGCTGCGGATCCGGAGGAAGCTCGTACACACGTTCGAGTGTAAGCGGCGGACCGACCGCCGACCAGCGTCACGGGCCTCCGCACCGTGCGACCGACGTCACGACGAGCGGCGACAGCGCAGGTCAGGGAGGAATGTCGGCCGTGGGCCGCTCAGCGGCAGCCCGCCGCACGCACACCCGGCTTCCCGGCCCGGCCGGACTGCGCCAGGATGGGCCGGTGAACACGATCATCAGCGCCGCGGAGCTCGCCACCACCCTGCGCGACGGTACCGCCCCCGTGCTCCTGGACGTCCGCTACGAGCGCGGAGGGCCGTCCGGGCGCGCGGCGTACGAGGCGGGCCACATCGCGGGCGCGGTGTACGTCGACCTGGAGGCGGAACTCGTCGGACCGGCGGGCCCGGCCGGCCGGCATCCGCTGCCGGACGCCGGGGTGTTCGCGGCGGCGATGCGGCGGGCCGGGGTACGCAGGGGCAGCCGGGTCGTCGTCCACGACGGCGGCCAGGGCTGGGCCGCGGCACGCGCCTGGTGGACGCTGCGCTGGGCGGGCCACGACGACGTACGCGTGCTGGACGGCGGACTGGCCGCCTGGACGGCCGCCGGCGGCGGACTGACCACACGGGCCACCGCACCGGGGCCCGGCGACTTCGAGGCCGTACCGGGCGCGCTGCCGGTGCTGAGCGCCGACGACGCTGCGGTGCTGGCCCGTACGGGGGTGCTGCTGGACGCGCGCGCGGCCGAGCGCTACCGGGGCGAGGTCGAGCCGCTGGATCCGGTGGGCGGTCACATCCCGGGGGCCGTGTCGGCTCCGACGTCCGGGAACGTCACCGCCGACGGCACCTTCCGTCCCGCCCGCGAACTGGCCGGCCGTTTCACCGCCCTGGGGGTCACGGCGGACGGCGGCAGGGTCGGTGTGTACTGCGGTTCGGGGGTCTCGGCCGCGCAGCAGGTGCTGGCCCTGGCCGTCGCGGGGATCGACGCCGCGCTGTACGTCGGTTCGTGGAGCGAGTGGAGCGCCGACCCCGCCCGGCCCGTGGCGACGGGGCCGCAGCCGGGCTGAGCTGCTGACGGCCGGCTGCCGGGGATCAGCCCGAGCCGACGAAGACGACCAGCAGCAGCCACACCACGGGGGCGGTCGGCAGCAGCGAGTCGAGGCGGTCCATGATGCCGCCGTGGCCGGGCAGCAGCTTGCCCATGTCCTTGATGCCGAGGTCCCGCTTGATCATGGACTCGCCGAGGTCGCCGAGGGTCGCGCTGGCGGCCACCGCGAGGCCCAGCAGCAGACCCTGCCACCACCGGCCGTCCTCGATCAGGAACTGCATGGACAGGGCCCCCGCCACCATCGCGAAGGTGATCGCGCCGACCAGGCCCTCACGGGTCTTGCCGGGGCTGATGCGGGGAGCGAGCTTGTGCGTGCCGAAGCGCCAACCGACGGCGTAGGCACCGGTGTCGCTGATCACCGTGAGCAGCAGGAAGACGAAGACCCGCCACGGGCCGTCGCCCGCCGCGAGCATCATCACCACGAACGTGGCCAGGAACGGCACGTAGAAGGCGGCGAACACGCCCGCCGTGACGTCGCGGAGGTAGTTCTCCGGAGGCTCCGTCATGCGCCACACCAGTACGGCGAGCGCGGTGAGCGCCATCGCCACCCACGCGCCCTCGGCACCGCGTACGTAGCCCGCGACGACCATGGCGGCGCCGCCGACGGCGAGCGGCACCAGGGGAGCCCGGATCTCCTTGCGCTCGGCCAGGCGCGAGGTGAGCTCCCACAGGCCCACCACGACCGCTGCGGCGACGACGCCCACGAAGACGGCCTTGACGATGAAGAGCGAGGCGATGATGACGACCCCGAGGCCGACACCCACCCCTATCGCGGCGCGCAGGTTGCGCCCCGCGCTCTTCTTCGCCCGGCCGCCGTTCCCACCCGCCGCCGAGGGCTGCGGCACGGAACGGTCGGGCCGGGCGGAGTGCCGCTCCGGTTCGGGGGCGTCGTCGCGGAACAAGGGGCCGCCCATCCGGGTGGCCCCTTCATCCTCGCCTCCCCAGGAACCGGCATGTGGCGAGGGCCCCCAAGAAGAGTCGTTCACGGAGTTTCGCCTCGCGTTTTCGTCCGGTCCGGGTCGGTCGGATGGGTGGGTGGTCGGGTGGATGGGTCGCCCGGCCGCGGGTCTGCGGAGCCGGGGATCCGGTCCGGCGGTGTGCCGGATCAGACCTCCAGCAGCTCGGCTTCCTTGTGCTTGAGCAGCTCGTCGACCTGCGCCACGTACTTGTGGGTCGTGTCGTCGAGCTCCTTCTCCGCGCGGCGCACCTCGTCCTCGCCCGTCTCGCCGTCCTTGACGAGCTTGTCGAGGGTCTCCTTGGCCTTGCGGCGCACGCTGCGGATCGAGATCCGCGCGTCCTCCGCCTTGCCGCGGGCGACCTTGATGTACTCCTTGCGCCGCTCCTCGGTGAGCTGCGGGAAGACCACCCGGATGATACGGCCGTCGTTGGTCGGGTTGACACCCAGGTCCGAATCCCGGATCGCCTGCTCGATGTTGCGCAGCGCCGAGTTGTCGAACGGGGTGATCACGGCCATCCGCGCCTCGGGCACCGCGAAGGAGGCGAGCTGGTTGATCGGGGTCGGGGCACCGTAGTAGTCCGCCACGATCTTGTTGAACATCGCCGGGTGGGCGCGGCCGGTGCGGATCGCGGCGAAGTCCTCCTTGGCGACGACGACGGCCTTCTCCATCTTCTCCTCGGCTTCGAGGAGGGTCTCTTCAATCACCATGTGCTCCTGGTATTCAGAAGGCAGAGCCTCGGCCCTTGCGCGCGTCTTTCCTGCACGGTGTCCGACCGGCAGCGTCTTGTCCATCCCCGTTCCGGGCGGATCGCAGGCCGGATTGCGGCCGGCGCCGTCCGTCAGCGGGCGCCCGTGTCGTTGACGAGCGTGCCGATCTTCTCACCCTTCACGGCCCGCGCGATGTTGCCCTCCGCGAGCAGCTCGAAGACGAGGATCGGGAGCTTGTTGTCCTGGCACAGCGTGATCGCCGTCAGGTCCGCGACGCGCAGGTCGCGGGCGATGACGTCGGCGTACTCCAGGGCGTCGAACATCACCGCGTCGGGGTTCGAGCGGGGGTCGGCGTCGTAGACCCCGTCGACCCCGTTCTTGCCCATCAGCAGCGCCTCGGCGTGGATCTCCAGGGCGCGCTGCGCGGCGGTGGTGTCGGTGGAGAAGTACGGCATGCCCATACCGGCGCCGAAGATCACGACGCGGCCCTTCTCCAGGTGGCGCACGGCGCGCAGCGGGATGTAGGGCTCGGCGACCTGGCCCATGGTGATCGCCGTCTGCACCCGCGACTGGATGCCCTCCTTCTCCAGGAAGTCCTGGAGGGCGAGGCAGTTCATGACCGTGCCGAGCATGCCCATGTAGTCGGAGCGGGCCCGGTCCATGCCGCGCTGCTGGAGCTCGGCACCGCGGAAGAAGTTGCCTCCGCCGATGACGACGGCGATCTCGTAGCCGTCGCGGACGACGGCGGCGATCTCACGGGCCATCGTGTGCACGACGTCGGGGTCGACTCCGAGTCCCCCTCCGCCGGCGAAGGCCTCGCCGGAGAGCTTGAGCAGGTACCGGCCCTTGTGCGTGCTGCCGGTGGCGGTGGGTGCCTTGTCGGCGTCCTGTTCCATGGAGATCTCCTCGTGCACGTACGAAGAAGGCCATTGCCGAGGGTCCGTGATGGTTCCCTGTGGGCAATGGCCTCCTCGTCACAACTGCGGCCCGCCGGTGAGCGGCCGGCTGCGTACGACCCTAGCGGGGCCGTCGGTCAATCGCTTGCGCGGTGGTCGCTCAGACGCCGACGCGGAAGCGGGCGAAGCGCTTCAGCGAGACGCCGGCCTCGTCCAGGACCTTCTGGACGGTCTTCTTGTTGTCCTTGGCGAAGGCCTGCTCGAGAACGACGTTCTCCTTGAAGAAGCCGTTGACGCGACCCTCGACGATCTTCGTCAGGGCGGCCTCGGGCTTGCCCTCCTCGCGGGCGGTGGCCTCGGCGACGCGACGCTCGTTCTCGACGGTCTCGGCGGGCACCTCCTCGCGGGACAGGAAGGTGGGGGCGAAGGCGGCGATGTGCTGCGCGACGTCCTTGGCGACCTGGGCGTCGGCCTTGTCCAGCTCGACCAGGACACCGACCTGCGGGGGCAGGTCCGGGCTGGTGCGGTGCAGGTAGGAGGCGACGTAGCCGTCGGTGAACTGGGCGAAGCGGTCCAGGACGATCTTCTCGCCGAGAGTGGCGTTGGCCTCGTCGACGAAGGCCTGGACGGTCTGGCCGTCCTTGATCTCGGAGGCGAGCAGCGTCTCCAGGTCGGCCGGCTTGCTGACGGCGACGTGGGCGGCGAGGGCGTCGGCGGCGGCGATGAACTTGTCGCCCTTGGCGACGAAGTCGGTCTCGCACTTGAGCTCGACGAGGACACCCTCGCTGTTGTCACCGGCGATCAGGGACACGACGGCGCCGTTGGAGGCGGAGCGGCCCTCGCGCTTGGTGACGCCCTTCTGGCCCTTGACGCGGAGGATCTCGACGGCCTTGTCCAGGTCGCCCTCGGCCTCCTCGAGCGCCTTCTTGCAGTCCATCATGCCCGCGGCGGTCAGCTCGCGGAGCTTCTTGACGTCGGCGGCGGTGAAGTTCGCCATGGTCTGTCAGTCTCTTCTCGGAAGTCGGTGGATCCGGTGAGCGGTGGTTCTACGGACGAACGGCGGGGGCCGGAGCCCCCGCCGTCCTCACACGCATCGGAAGGCGGGCTGAGGCTCAGGCCTGCTCGGCGTCGGCGGCGGGCGCCTCGGCGGTCTCGGCAGCCGGCGCAGCCTCGGCGGCGGGCGCCTCGACGGTCTCGGCCGCAGTGGCCTCCGCAGCGGGCGCCTCAGCGGTCTCGGCAGCCGGAGCAGCCTCGGCGGCGGTCTCCTCGGCCTTCGCCTTGTCGCCCTCGAGCAGCTCGCGCTCCCAGGCGGCCAGCGGCTCGCCCTCGGCCTTGTCACCGGCGGTGGCGGCACCGGAGCGGGCGATGAGGCCCTCGGCGACGGCATCGGCGATCACACGGGTCAGCAGGGTGACGGAGCGGATCGCGTCGTCGTTGCCCGGGATCTTGTAGTCGACCTCGTCGGGGTCGCAGTTGGTGTCGAGGATCGCGACGACCGGGATGCGGAGCTTGCGCGCCTCACCGACGGCGATGTGCTCCTTCTTGGTGTCCACGATCCAGACGGCGCTCGGCACCTTCTGCATCTCGCGGATGCCGCCCAGGGTCTTCTCCAGCTTCTCCTTCTCACGGGAGAGAACCAGGAGCTCCTTCTTGGTGAGGCCGGAGGCGGCCACGTCCTCGAAGTCGATCTCCTCGAGCTCCTTCAGGCGCTGCAGGCGCTTGTAGACGGTCGAGAAGTTGGTGAGCATGCCGCCCAGCCAGCGCTGGTTCACGTAGGGCATGCCGACGCGGGTCGCCTGCTCGGCGATGGCCTCCTGGGCCTGCTTCTTCGTACCGACGAAGAGGATGGTGCCGCCGTGTGCGACGGTCTCCTTGACGAACTCGTAGGCGCGGTCGATGTACGACAGCGACTGGAGCAGGTCGATGATGTAGATGCCGTTGCGCTCGGTGAAGATGAAGCGCTTCATCTTCGGGTTCCAGCGGCGGGTCTGGTGCCCGAAGTGGACGCCGCTCTCCAGCAGCTCCCGCATCGTGACGACGGCCATGGCCGTACTCCTAGGGGTACTCGGTTTTCGCGGTCGCCGGACGGCGGCCGCGCCTGACGCCCCGAACGCGCCGTGCCACGAGGGACCGAGGAGCGCGTCCACCGCTCGCTGTAGGGCGGTGGCGGGGCGTGCGAAGTCGACCCGGTGACCCGGATCGCCATGGAAAGTGTACGGGACCGCCGGAGCGGCGGGCGACATCGTGCCTGGGGGCGGGGGCGGCAAGGGGTTGTCCACAGGCCGCTTCCATGATCATCCGGCGACGGCGGAACACGTCACCGTTGGGCCATGAGGACATACGCGGTGGTGGTGTTGGCGGTACTGACGTGGCTCGGGGGGCTCGTGCAGCCGGTGGGGGCCGCTGCCCGGACTCCGGTCGTCCCGGCCGGTGGGGGCGCGGAACGGGCCTGGCCGGTGGATCCCTCCGGCGGGGGCCGGCGACCGGTCGTGGAGCGGGGGTTCGATCCGCCGGCGGTGCCGTGGGCGGCGGGGCACCGTGGGGTGGACCTGCGCGCGGGGCCCGGTGCACCGGTGCGCGCGGCGGCGCCCGGCACGGTGTCGTACGCCGGTCAGGTGGCGGGGCGCGGGGTCGTGGCGATCGAGCTCGCCGGCGGGCTGCGCATCACGTACCAGCCGGTGCGGGCCTCGGTCGCGGTGGGCGACGAGGTCGGAGCGGGGCAGGAGGTGGGGGTGGTCACGGGAGGCCCGTGGCACTGCCCCGGCGGCTGCCTGCACTGGGGGCTGCTGCGCGGGGAGGTCTACCTCGACCCGCTGTCGCTGCTGCCGGACGGGATGCTGCGCGGCGGGCCGTCGCGACTCCTGCCGGTCTTCGGGGTGCCCTTGCCGGAAGAGGTGGCCGGAACGACGGCCGGAGCGATCGAGGCGGTCGGGAAGGTCCCGCCGCTCAGCCCAGGACGCCGCGCAGGGCCATGGTGACGGCCGCGTCGGCGATGGCGTCCGGCTCCTCGGCGGCGCCGAGCTCGATCCGGCGGACCGCGGAGTCGACGACGCCCTGGAGCAGCATCGCGGTGAGCCTCGGCTCATGGTGGCCGAGCGCGGCGAGCGCCTCGACGACCATGGCGACCAGACCGCCGTGGGCGGCGCGGATCTTCTCACGGGCGCCCGAGTCGAGTTCGCCCGCGGAGATCGCGACCACGGCCCGGTGCCGGCGGTCACCGACGAGCGTGAGCTGACTGCGGACGTACGCCTCGATCTTGGCTTCGGCGGTGGGGGCGGCCTCCATGGCCGCCTCGACCTCGGCCGCCCAGACGGGGAAGTCGACGGCGCACAGCTCCTCGACGACTGCGGCCCGGGAGCGGAAGTACTCGTAGACGGAGGACCGGGCGAGCCCGGTGCGCTCCGCGAGGGCGGGGAAGGTCAGGGCCTCCGTCCCGCCTTCGGAGAGCAGACTGCGCGCGGCGTCCAGCAGGGCGTCGCGCTGCATCGACCGGTGCTCGGCCACCGAGGCCGCTCGAATCTTGGGCACCTCACCACTGTACGGAAGCGGCGCGGCCATCGGGCGCACCCGTGGGCAAAGCGGCGTCAACGGCCGACGTCGGCCAGTTTCGCGCGCAATTGCAGAACGGATTTGGTGTGGATCTGGCTGACCCTGCTCTCGGTGACCCCGAGCACCTGGCCGATCTCCGCGAGGGTGAGCCCTTCGTAGTAGTAGAGGGTGACCACGGTCTTCTCGCGCTCGGGCAGCGTGTTGACGGCGCGGGCCAGCAGGCGGCGCAGCTCGCGGTCCTCGGCGACCTCGACGGGGTTGTCGGCGCCGGTGTCCTCCAGGGTGTCGACCAGGGTCAGCCGGTCGCCGCCGTCGGTGCCCGCGTGGAGCAGCTCCTCCAGGGCCACGACGTTGGCCAGGGAGAGCTGGCTGAAGACGCCGTGCAGCTCCTCCAGGGCGATGCCCATCTCGGCGGCGACCTCGGACTCGCTCGGGGTGCGGCGCAGGGAGGCCTCGAGGGTGGCGTAGGCGCGCTCCACGGCGCGGGCCTTCTGGCGCACCGAGCGCGGGATCCAGTCCAGGGCGCGCAGCTCGTCGATCATGGCCCCGCGGATCCTGGTGATCGCGTAGGTTTCGAACTTGATCGCGCGCTCGGGGTCGAACTTCTCGATGGCGTCGATGAGCCCGAAGACCCCGGAGGAGACGAAGTCCGCCTGTTCCACGTTGGCGGGCAGGCCGACGCTCACGCGTCCCGCGACGTACTTCACCAGGGGTGAGTAGTGCAGGATCAGCTGCTCGCGCAGGCGTGCGTCCCCCGTGGACTTGTAGGTCCGCCACAGCGCGTCGAGCGAGGTGGGGGCGGGCGGCCGGGGGTTTCCGGTGACGGCGGTCGCCGCCGTGCTGCCTTCGTGCCCGGGAGTGTGCCGGTGCATGCGTCGATCTGAGCCGTTCTGCGTGACCTGAGGGACGGGCGGGACTCGAACCTCCTTGAGCGTAGCGTGACCATACCGTCGCTCAGGGCGACGTTCGGGCGTCCCCATAACCTCGCCATCCAGGGGGTCCCAGGTCAAGAACCGTCCTGTCACCTGATGGTGTGTTCACCGGGAGAGCGTGTCGGCTTGGCCACCCCCCTCCGTCATGGGAGCCACGGGAGCCGTGGGAGCCGCCTCACGGCCTTGCGGCAACTTCCAGCGCGGGCCGTCCCGTTCGACGAAACCGAGGGCGTGCAGCTCATGGAGCCTGGTGAGGGTGTCGTCGGGGGTGCTCGCGGCGGCGACCGCGAGCTCCGCTACGCCGGCCCCGCCACGGGCGGGCAGGGCCTCCAGGACCCGGGCGGTCGCGGGCGGGAGCAGATCCCGCGGCAGGACCGGCCCGCGGCGCTCGGGCGCGAGGTCCTCGCCGATGCGGCCGACGAGCTCGATGACGTCGGCGGCGCCGGTGACCAGGACCCCCTCGGCGCGCAGCAGCTCGTGGACCCCCTGGGACAGCGCCGAGGTGCAGGGTCCCGGCACGCCCATGACGAAACGGCCCAGCTTGCGGGCCCGGCGGGCGGTGATCAGGGAGCCGCTGCGGTACTGGGCCTCGATGACGACGGTGCCCCGGGTGAGCGCGGCGATCACGCGGTTGCGGAGCACGAAGCGGCTGCGGGTGGGATGAGATCCGGGTGGCAATTCACCGATGAGCAGCCCCTGTTCGGCGATGCGTCCGATCAACTCGGCATGACCCGGCGGATACGGCACGTCCACTCCGGAGGCGACGACCCCCACGGTCGCCCCCGTCACGGACAGCGCTCCCCGGTGTGCGGCGCCGTCGACGCCGTAGGCGGCCCCGGAGACGGTGACCCAGCCGGCCTCCGCCAGGTCGGCGCCGAGGGACGCCGCCATGTGGGAGCCGTAGTCGGTGCACGCGCGGGCGCCCACGACGGCGACCGACCGCAGCGCCCACATCCGCAGCGAGGCGCCGCCGCGCACCCACAGTCCGTACGGGCGCTCGCCGCCCAGGTCGTCGAGCTGCCGCGGCCAGTCCGGGTCACCGGGGCACACGAAACGGGCCCCCATGGCCCGGGCCGCCGCCAGATCCCGCTCCGGCCGGGTCCGGCGGGCCCGCAGGGCGTATCCGGCCGCCCGCTGCTCGCCCGCCCCGGGCAGCTCTTCACCGGCGGTGAGGGCCCGTACGGTCTCGACGGGGCCGAGCTCCCGCAGCCAGGCGCCGACGAGCCCGTCGCCGGGATCGGCGATCCGCGTCACGGCGGCGCGGGCCAGACGCTCCTCGGGCGTCGGTGGCGGCTCCTCCTCCAGGTCCGGCCCGGCGTCCCCGTCCAGGCCGGGCGGCATCTGCGTCATCGGACGGCTCCCGTCGCCGCCATGCCGCGGCGCACACCGGTGCGCAGCTCCAGGGCGCGCTCCATGTCGACGCCGTCGGGCCGGTCACGGCCCGCGAGGTCGGCGACCGTCCAGGCCACGCGCAGGACCCGGTCGAGTCCCCGCGCGGTGAGGAGCCCGCGCTCCATGTCCCGCTCCGCGCAGCGCAGGGCCCCGGGCGCCATGGCCCAGCGGGTGCGCAACTCATGGCCGGGGACCTCGCTGTTGAGCCGCCACGGCGTGTCCGCGTACCGGGCGGCGGCGCGCTCGCGGGCCTCCCGCACCCGCGTGGCGACCACCGCGGTGGACTCCGCGGAGCCGGCGCCCCCGATCAGCTCGGAGCGGCTGACGGCTTCCACCTCGACCCGCAGGTCGACCCTGTCCAGGAGGGGCCCCGAGAGCCGCCCCTGGTAGCGGCGGATCATGCTCGGCGTGCAGTCGCACGTGCCGCCGGGTGAGCCGTACCGCCCGCAGGGGCAGGGGTTGGCGGCGAGGACGAGCAGGAACCGCGCGGGAAGGCGGACGACTCCGGCCGCCCTGGCGATCACCACGTGGCCGGACTCCAGGGGCTGGCGCAGCGCGTCGAGGGCCTGACCATTGAATTCGGGTGCTTCATCCAGAAAAAGCACACCTTTGTGGGAGAGCGAGACGGCACCCGGCCGTGGCAGCCCGTTTCCGCCGCCGACCAGGGACTGCATGGTCGCCGAGTGGTGCGGCGCGCAGTACGGCGGCTGGTCCACCATGTGCCGGCCCGGCGGCAGCATCCCGGCGACCGAGTGCACGGCGGTGACCTCCACCGCCTCCTGCCGGGTGAGCGGTGGCAGCAACCCGGGCAGCCGCTCGGCCAGCATCGTCTTGCCCGCGCCCGGCGGCCCCTTCAGGTAGATGTGGTGACCGCCGGCGGCGGCGACCTCCAGGGCGGTCCTGGCGGTGCCCTGCCCTGCGACCTCGGCCAGATCCGGGGTGCCGGTGTCGGCGAGCCCCGTGCCGTGGCCTGCGCCCGGCAGGGTCAGGCCGGCCAGCATCGGGTCGGGCCTGCCTTCGGCGGGCTCCTCGTCCTCCTGCGGGGCGAGCTCGTCGTTGAGCAGTGCGATCAGCTGCCGCAGGCTGCGGACCCCGAGCACGGAGACCCCCGGTACGAGCGAGGCCTCGGCGACCGTGCGCTCGGGCACCACGACGTGGCGGTACCCGGCGTCGGCGGCGGCGAGGACCGCGGGCAGCACCCCGCGGACCGGGCGGACCCGGCCGTCGAGGCCGAGCTCGCCGATCATCATCAGGTCGGCGATGTCGCGTGGGGCGACGCGGTCGTTCGCGGCGAGAACGGCGCACGCGACCGCGAGGGCAATGCGATCACTGAGACGCTTCTTCTACCCGAAAGGGCGGCCCCAGGTCGGTGCTACCAACACCGGCTCCCGGGGCCTGACGGATCAACCTGAGCAACCAGGAGAACCGCTGTGCTGAATGCTCTCATGCGTCCCCGGGTCGAGCGCCAGTCCGCTCCCCGCCGCTTCCTCTCCTCTATTACCGGCGTCTTCCGCTCGGTCGTCACCTCCGACGCCCCGGCCGACGTCGCCGTCAACGCCCCGGACCCGGCCGATGTGTACACCCCCGCCGAGCTCCCGGCCATCGAGGACATCGAGGCCGCCGCCGTCGCGTACAGCGTCGCCGCCGATCAGGCCCGTGCCGGAGACCGCGGCAAGCGCGCCGCCCGCAAGATCCTCGACCGTCTCCCCGCCGGCCTGTACGGCTCCTGGCTGGTGTCGCGCACTCCGTCGTCCCGGCAGACCGCCGACCTCGACGCGATCCGCGCCATCTTCAAGGAGCACGGCCTCGGCCCGGTCCCCATGAAGTCGTCCGCCCCCAGCCTGCGCGTCGAGCGCGTCGAGACCCTCTCGGAGGTGGCGGCATGAACACCACCGCCAAGAAGACCCGTAAGGCGGCCCAGGCCGCGCCCGTCGAGCCGACCCAGTGCGAGCGCAACGGCTGGTGCGTCAGCGGCTACAAGCACCCCTTCACCTGCTCCGGCCAGCAGGTCAGCATGGACTCCACGACCGAGCAGACCTACGCCGGCACCAACGAGCTGTACCAGATCCTCAACGGGCAGATCACCCTCGACGGTGACGACAACCGCACCCCGCAGATCGCCTTCGACGGCGGCGGCGACGAGTGGGTCACCTTCTCCCCCGACCAGCTGCGCGGCTTCGTCGCCAAGGTCCGCGCCCACCTGCCCCGCCTGGAGGCCCTGGCCGACCAGTTCGAGGCCATCACCGCCCCGGACGGCCGGCACTACAGCTGGTGCGACCACCACGCCACCGAGGACGGCACCACCGAGCACATCGGCCCCGAGTCGATCGTGCCGGTGCCGGACGGGATGGACGTCCGCGGGGGCGGGCTGCTGTCGGCGTACATCGTCCTCGACGACAACTGGACGGCGGCGAAGCCCGCGCTCAGCTTCAACTCGGGCGGCAACGGCGTCCTCCTCGACGGCCAGCAGGCCGACAAGGTCATCGCGGACCTCGAGCAGTTCGTCGCCAACATGAAGGCGCTGCGGGCCCAGATGGACGAGGAGCCCGTCGCGTGACTCTCCTCGCTGGGGACTCCGGTCCCGACATGAACGAGGCGCTGCGCCGGGTGCGGGGTATCCCCGCCCCGGCTCGGCCGGCCAGGCCCGCGCCGTCCCCGCTGTACGACGGGCGCAGGGTTCGCCTGTCGGGGCCGACGCCGGTGGACATCGCCCGCACGGTGGCCCGCCGGATCCTCAACGACAGCGGGGCCGCCGACATCCACGACCACAGTGCGATGGTCGGTGCCGCCTCGGCGCTGCACACGGTGCTGCAGGACCTCCTCGCCTCCCTCGACGCCCGGGACGGGGGCCAGCGATGACCGGCCGCCGGATCGTGCGCCTGGAGACCGTCGACGCCGGGGAGATCGAGCTGCACTGCCCGGCATGGTGCAAGGCCGTCCACACGGCCGGGTTCAACACCTACTCCTTCGAGCTCGTTCACTCCGACGGCGGCGAGTTCGTCGGGCCGGAGCCCGACATGGAGACCTCGATGCAGGCGAATCGGGAGTGGCAGGAGTACGGCCCGGCGGAGCAGACCACCCCGTACTACGGGGTCGACGTGCACCTGACCGCGAACGGCTACAGCGCGGAGGACTTGGAGCAGGCCGCGGCCACGCTCGAGGCGTTCGCCGCCGAGATGCGCGCCCTCGCGCCCAAGCTCGCCGAGCTGCAGGCGGAGGTGGGCAACTGATGGGCGCCGGAGCGAAGTGGCCGGTGAAGCGGCCCACAGAGAACGCCGCCTTACGGGCGCTGGACCGGTCCCGCCGGGAGCTTCCGCCCTTGCCCGCGATGTTCGCGGCGCTGCTGGACGCGACTGCCCTCGACGACCGGCACGGCGTGAACCTCCTCGGTCACCGCATTGCCCGCCGTGGTGGAGAGGTCGGCGCGTGATGGCCCGCCGTCGAACGCTGAGGCCCGAGGACCGGCGGTCTGTCCGCCGGTCCCTGGCCGCCCGCGACGGGGCCCAGTGCCGGTATTGCCAGCGCCCGTTCCCGGACCTGGCCGAAGCCACGTTGGACCACGTCATCCCCTATTCGATCTGGCGCACCTGGCGGCAGCGGAACCTCGTGCTCGCCTGCGAGCCGTGCAACAAGGCCAAGGGCGACAGCCTGCCGCTGATCGTGGCGCTGCTGGTTCTCCGCAACGTGCGCCTGCACCCCGAGTGGCGCCAAGCCTGCACCCCGACCCGGATGGGAGTCCCCTCATGAAGGCCGTTCTGCTCGGCGTCCTGCTGGGCCTGGTGGTCGTGTTCACCCCTGCGGCCGGTACTGCCGTCGCAGGTCTGCTGACCGCGGGCATCGTCGCCCTCGCCTCGCAGCCCGTCGTCTGGGCGTTCGCCGCCGGTGTGGCCGCACGTCCCCGCCTCGAGCAGCGCGCCCGGAGGTGGACGCGATGAGCCTCTACGACCGCGTCATGCGCGCCACCGAGGACCCGTCGGTCCCGCTCAGGGTCAACGCCGTAGCCCAGTCCGCCGCCCGCATCGCCGACGGCACCGGACACCCCGGCCTCGCAGCCGCCGCAGCGGGCGTGGCCGCCTTGGTGACCGCCGTCGACACCGTCATGCACGCCCCGAAAGCCGCCCCCGGCACCTACGCCGGCTTCAACGAGGACACCAAATGAGCCGCTGCCCGGCCGCGCACCCCGACGACCCCACCCCGTGCACCGGGCCCGTCGTCGTCACCGTGCTGGACGCCGTCAACGCGGGCGCCCACGGCTGCGAGCACCACGCCGCACGCCTCCTCGCCTCGCTGACGGGTGGCCGCGTCTACGCCCTGCCCGACGCCCCCGAGGGTGCCGCGATCCACGTGTTCACCGCGGCCGACTCCACCCGCCCGTTCGCCTGGTACGAGGACGCCCCGCGCACCAGGCACGACCAGCTCAGCAACTTCGAGAACCGAGAGAGGAGCGCAGACCGTTGAACGCACGCCAAGGCCTCGCCTCCGCCGCCGGAGCCGTGACCGTCACCCTGACGGCCGCCGCGTTCTGGCTGTCGTATGAACATTTGCACGACGTCGCGGCCAGCAACGGCCTCGGCCACTCCGCCGGCCGCGCCTGGGCCTGGCCCGGAACCGTCGACCTGTTCATCGTCGCGGGTGAGCTGCTGATCCTGCGGGCCGCGCTGCGGGGGAAGGCCGACTGGTTCGCGTACTTCCTCGCCGGTGTCGGGTCGCTGGGTTCTATCGCCTTGAACGTGGCGGGTGTCGGTGCCGGGGCGGAGCCGCTGGAGTACATCGTTGCGGCGGTGCCGCCCGTGGCCGCGCTGCTCGCGTTCGCCGCCGTCATGCGGCAGGTGCACGAGCGCCTGGCCGACGACGAGGGCAAGCCTGATGTTGTCAGCCTTGCTCCGGTTGTGGAGCAGGTCGACCTCATGCGCCTGCCCGTCCCCGAGGTAGCCCCCCGGGTACCGCGCGCGCTGCCTCCGGCCGTACCCCAGACCGTGCCCGCAGGAGTATCCCTGCTGCCGATCGTGGCCCGTCCCGAGGTAGCCCCCGCCCCTACTCCGGTTGCCGCTGCTGGGGTACCCCGCAACGGCGTCACGGCGCCCGTCGGGAAGCCCCGCACGGGTAGGGCAAAGCCCCTACCCGCCAAGGCTGGCGAGGACGCCCTGACGGGTAGGGCGCGCGCCAAGTTCGCAGACGTACTCGCGGGCGGCGAGGTGCCCGGCGTCGGGACGCTCCGCAGTGAGTACCGCATCGGCCAGGTCCGAGCCCAGCGCATCCGAGACGAGTTGAGGAGCACCCCGTGAGCACGCCCCGCCGCTACCGGTTCGACAACCCGATGCCGAGTACCGAGCCCGCCCGGCTGCCGGTCCGGCAGGAGATCGCGCAGGCGAACCTTTTGCACAATGTGCAAGAAGTTCCGCAGCCGCAGGTCGTCCACATCCACGAGGCCCCGCCGGACAGGACGCTGCAGCGTGTGGCGCTCGGCGCGGGCATCGGCGGGGGTGCGATCGTCGCCGGGATCTACTTCCTGCCGATGCTGATCCTCGCCGTGCAGTCCCTGGTCGCCGCGCTGATGAGCCTGGTCGTGATGCTCGCCGTCGCCGCCTGGGCCGTCGTCACGATCGTGAACGCGGTCGGCGGGAAGAACGGCCAGGCCACCGCGCAGGCCCTGTCCCGTCGCCGCCGCGGCCTGCTGCGCCGCCGCCGTTAGCTACGCCCCGGGGCGGCCACCCTGCCTGTGAAGCGAACAGCCGCCCCGGGTACCCCGCACCTCTTCCGAGAGCAGGAGATCGAAGTATGTCCGAGACCATCGCGGCAGGGGTACCCCACACGCCGCAGCCGGGTACCCCCGACCTCGAGAAGACGGGTACCCCCAGCAAGACCGACACGGGTACCCGCCGGGTACGGGTCGGGGCGATCCGCCGCGTCGTCGTCGACGCCCGCGGCCACGCCACCTACCGGCTCGCCATCCGCCACGGGGCCTACCTCGTCGGGGGTACCCGCATCCTCACCCGCCGCGCCTGGGACGCCCGCACCACCGCCCGCCACGAAAGGATGATGCGCGCCGCCGAACTCGCTGGCAGCGAGGAGATCGCCCGCAACTGGGAGCAGCGCGCCTACATCTTCCGCCAGTCCCGGCACCGCCGCCGCATGGAACTCCTGCAACTGGCCCTCAACGCCCCCAAGGCCCTGGCCGCCGGGACCGCGGCCGGCACCGGGGCGCTGCTGCTGCTCGGCATCATGCTGGCCTGGTACAACCACGACATCCACGACGTCCTCACCCCCATCAAGACCGTCATCGAGCTCGTCGGGTGGATCGCGTTCATCGCCTCCGTAGTGTGGGAGCCCCTGCTGTATGCCCTCCCGGTCATCGGCGTGGGCGCCGTGTGGTCCGTGGGCCGCAACCGGCAGACCGCCCCCACCTGGGCGCTTCCCGTCGACCAGGGCGAGCAGGGCGTCGTGCCTGATGAGGGCGCCATCTACCGGGCGCTGGGCAACCTGGGCATCGCCCCGCTCAACAAGGCCATCAAGGAGGGATGGCAGGTCCGCTGGGTGCAGCCGACGACCCGCCTGGGCAACGGCTACCACACCCAGTTGCAGCTCCCCATGGGCGTCACCGTGGAAATGATCCTCGGGAAGAAGGCTGTCCTGGCGCACAACCTGCTGCGGAAGCCCGTCGAGGTGTGGCCGACCGAGCCGCCCCGGCAGCCCGGCATTCTCGACCTGTGGGTCGCTGACCAGGGCTCCCTGTCCGGGTCGGTGCCGCCGTGGCCGCTGCTCCACGAGGGCACCACCGACTACTTCAAGGGCGTACCCGTCGCCGTCAGTCAGCGGGGCGAGCAGATCACCGGCAAGCTCATGGCCGCGAACTACCTGGTCGGCGGCATCATGGGCTCCGGCAAGTCGTCGCTGGTCATCTCCCTGCTGCTCGGTGCGATCCTCGACCCGATCGTCGAGGCCGAGGTGTACGTGATGGCGTTCAACGTCGACTACGACCCGCTGAAGCCGCGCCTGAAGACGCTGGTCAAGGGCGACGACAAGGAGCAGATCGAGGCCGCGCTGAACGCGCTGCGCCGCCTGGCCAACGAGGTCACCGAGCGAGGCAAGCTGCTGGAGTCTCTCGGCGGGGACAGCGTGAAGCTGACGCGGGAACTGGCCCTGCGCGACCCGCGGATGCGGCCGAAGGTCGTCGTGTTCGACGAGTGCCACGAGCTGTTCATGGACAAGGAGCACGGCAAGGAGGCCGCTGAGCTGGCCGTTCGCGTCATCAAGAAGGCCCGCAAGTGCGGCATCACGCTCATCTTCGTGACCGTGTCGCCGACCGCGGACAGCATCCCGAAGGACGTCACCCGCAACACCTCGCACAACGTGGCGTTCGCCGTGGGCGACCACATCGCGAATGACGGCCTGCTCGGTACGGGTAAGCACCGGGCCGGCATCACCGCCACGACCCTGATCCCGGGCGAGGACATCGGCACGGCCGTGACCACCGGCTTTACGGCCAAGCCGTTCGAGGTCGTCCGGTCGTACTACGTGGCCCGTGACCCGGAGAAGGGAATCGACGAGGTTACGCCCGTGGTGGAGCGCGCCATGGGCCTGCACGAGAGCGGCCCGGCCCCGGCCGAGCCCGAGTTCGCCCCGGCGGATCCGCTGGCGGACATCCTGACCGTTCTCGAGAACGCCCCGCGGATGCGCACCCAGGACGTGGTCCGCGGCCTGTCGGACCTCAACTCGGAGGCTTACGGCGACTGGTCGTTCGGCAACCTGCGCCGGGTGCTGGATGAGGCCGGGCACGGCGAGTACAAGACCGGCGGCCGGCAGCACGTGTCGCGGCAGCGCATCGTCGACGCCATCGCTGACCGTGACGACGACGGTGAAGACGGGGTCGAGTTCGACGCCGGCTGACGGTAGGGAGGCGGCCGTTTGGGAGGGAGTTCTCCCTACCCGCCTCCCTCCCCCG